>CAYSVQ010000092.1:0-23356 GCA_964434565.1 uncultured Flavobacteriaceae bacterium
AATGGAGCCGTAGGACTGGAAATGCTTAAAAAGAACGACTACGACCTGGCACTTTGCGATATAAAGATGCCCAGGATAGACGGAGTCGAAGTATTGCAGGAAACAAGAAAGCTGAAACCCGAAATTCCATTTATAATGATCTCCGGGCATGGAGATCTCGACACGGCCGTTAACACGATGCGCCTGGGGGCATTTGATTACATTTCCAAGCCCCCGGACCTGAACCGACTGCTAACTACCGTACGCAATGCGCTGGACCGCAAGGAACTGTTGGTTGAGAACAAGACCCTTAAGAAAAAGGTTAGCAGGAATTACGAAATGATAGGTCAGAGCAAAGAAATTGAAACAATCAAGCAGATAATAGGAAAAGTCGCGCCTACAGATGCTCGTGTACTCATAACGGGGGCCAATGGTACCGGTAAGGAATTAGTGGCACATTGGATCCATCAGAAAAGTGAACGAAGCGATGCCCCTTTTATAGAGGTCAATTGTGCAGCTATCCCTTCAGAATTAATAGAGAGTGAACTGTTCGGCCATGTAAAAGGGGCCTTTACTTCGGCTGTAAGGGACCGCGCAGGGAAATTTGAAGCCGCCAACAAGGGAACTATTTTTCTTGATGAAGTGGGCGATATGAGCCTTTCTGCCCAGGCCAAGGTATTACGTGCACTACAGGAGAGTAAAATATCACGGGTGGGGACAGACAAGGACATACAGGTAGATGTACGCGTAGTAGCTGCCACCAACAAGGATCTGATGAAAGAGATTGCGGAAGGAAGGTTTCGGGAGGACCTGTACCACCGGCTGGCAGTGATTCTCATACAGGTACCCTCCCTTAATGAAAGACGGGCAGATATCCCGTTGCTAATTGATCATTTTACAGAGAAGATTGCTGCCGAGCAGGGCACATCACTTAAAAAATTCTCCAAAAAGGCCGTGGAAATACTTAAGGGATACGACTGGACCGGGAATATCAGGGAGTTGCGTAATGTAGTTGAACGCCTCATAATCCTTGGCGGGGATGAAGTTACCGAAGAGGATGTGAAGTTGTTCGCCAGCAAATAACACCCGCCCGGATTCCGCCCGGATCGCCGGTTAAAAGTCTATTACCCCTCAATAAGTTACGCACCTTTTTAACCGCTCCAGGGCCTCGGAGGTTATTTGCTTGGTACGCAGGTTATAATATTTCTTTGCCTCGGTAAGATCAGCTTTAAGAAGTTCCTCCTCGCAGTGCCGGAATATCCTGTGCGCAAAAGCATAGGCATCCTTACATTCTACTGACCGGACAACTTCCTCCAAAGAATTTTTATAGTTCTGAAGCGATTGATCAATCTGTTTGCGGAGCGCAGCCCCTTCCGGTTGTCTTAAAAGAGGTTCCTCATTCCCGGTTGCCGTCTTAGTGAATGCAAGTATATTCCCGGGGTACATGCTGCCATGTAAATCATCGTGCTTTGCAAGGGCTTCAAGGCTGCCGAGCGTATTCTCCAGGGCCCTTTTCAGTAGTACCCTGGTGCCGTTAAGTGAGGAAACCCGCGTGGCTTTCTTCAGGTTTTCCAGGCTTTCATAGATATTTTTATTGGCATAATTGCAATTGCAGGCCTCGAACTGCTGCCGGGATTTTTCAATGGCATTTAATGCCTTATAGGCATAATAACGGGAACTGTTCAGGTCTTCTGCCGCGATAGCCTTTTGTGTCTGACTTTTTATGTATCCGATATTGGATCCCGCATACTCACAGGCCTTATTAGCCGCATTAACTGATAGGGTGCATAATAGTATGCACAATAAGAAGGGTAGCTTCATAGCGTAAAGTATTGATATGGTAAAATTTAGGCATGCTAAAGATAGAAAGCCACCTGATGTTTGCCCTATTTTCTCGATTAAGGACCCGCTTGTCTGGTTGTATGAACAAAAGATGCAGGATATCATCCTAAAATTCCTATTTTAAGGCATTCCATTAAGAGCAGGTAAAAACAGTTATTAGTCTATGAAATCTATTAAAACTTCCAAATACCTGGCCGATAGTAGCGTCAGGCTAGCTGACATATCGACATTTGAAGACTTGGGTGCTTCAGAGAAGAAGCTGGAAAAAGCACTGGAAAAAGTGCGGGAAAAGCTTGGCGACTTCCAGAATACCATGTATGCGCATGGCAAGTATGCTGTCCTTATTTGCCTTCAGGGTACTGATACAGCCGGAAAGGACAGCCTTATCAGAGAAGTATTCAAGGATTTTAATGTCAGGGGGGTTGTTGTACATAGTTTTAAGGTCCCTACAGCCCTTGAATTGCAACACGATTATTTGTGGAGGCATTATATTGCTCTTCCACCCAGGGGTAAATTCGGGGTGTTTAACAGGACGCATTATGAAAACGTACTGGTTACCCGGGTGCATCCGGAATATATACTAAATGAAGATATACCTGGAATTGAGCGAGTAGAAGATATAGACCAGGTATTTTGGGATAGACGTTTTGAAGAGATCAACAACTTTGAACGCCATCTTACGCGGAATGGCACCATAATTTTTAAGTTTTTCCTCCACCTTTCAAAAGAGGAACAGCGAAAACGTCTGATAAGGCGGATCAGGTTGAAGGATAAGAACTGGAAGTTTTCACCCGGCGACATCAGCGAAAGGCAACTATGGCAGCGTTACCAGGGTTACTATGAAGAGGCCATAGCCAGGACCTCAATGGAACACGCCCCCTGGTTTGTTATCCCTGCCGACAATAAGGAGGCCTCCCGGCTCATTGTAGCTTCTATCATGTTCGAAGCGTTAAAAAAATACAAAGATATCCGCGAACCGGAACTCGATGCGGAAATAAAGGCTAATATTGCGATCTACAAGAAGGAATTGGAAAAAGAAGGCGAATGAAACACCTGTGGATATTACTGCTTTTCATAGCTCTCCCCCTGCATTCTCAGAATGCCGATGAAAAACAGATCAAAGCAATTTTTGATGCGGCACTTACGCAAGGCAAGGCATATGACTGGCTCAACCATCTTAGCAACCAAATAGGGGGTAGATTATCGGGTTCCGTGCAGGCAGAACAGGCTGTTCAATATACAAAACTTAAACTGGAGGAACTGGGGCTGGACAAGGTATGGCTGCAACCGGTTATGGTGCCCAAATGGGTACGTGGCACACCTGAGTTTGCGTATATGGAAACCAAACCCGGACTTACAACAAATTTACCGGTCTGCGCCCTGGGCGGATCGGTAAGTACCCCGCAGGGAGGAGTGAAAGCCGGGTTGATTGAAGTAAAGGGACTGGAAGATCTTGTCAGCCTGGGCAGGGATAAAGTTGCTGGAAAGATTGTTTTCTTCAACCGGCCGATGGACCCTACCCTGATCAACACTTTCGAAGCCTATTCGGGCTGTGTGGATCAGCGTTATTCCGGGGCCGAGGAGGCGGCGAAGTATGGGGCAGCCGGCATTATTGTCCGTTCTATGAACCTGCGGCTTGATGATTATCCGCATGCAGGTTCCATGAGTTATGGTGACACCCCTGCCGGAGAGCGGATTCCTGCCGCCGCGATAAGCACCAATGGGGCCGAACTCCTGAGCACCAGCCTGAAACTGAACCCCAATATTAAATTCTATTTTAAACTGAATTGCCGTCAGCTCGAAGATGTACAGTCGTATAATGTAATCGGTGAAATCCGGGGAAGCGAATTTCCTGATGAGATCATTCTGGTAGGCGGACACCTCGATTCCTGGGATTTGGGCGACGGCGCCCATGACGATGGTGCCGGCTGTGTTCAAAGTATGGAAGTATTGCACCTGCTCCAAAAAACTGGATACAGACCGAAAAGAACAATGAGGGCGGTCTTGTTTATGAACGAGGAAAACGGGCTCAGGGGAGCCAATGCCTATGCAAAGGAAGCCGGGTCAAAAGGCGAAAAACATATACTGGCACTTGAAAGCGATTCGGGAGGATTTAGCCCGCGCGGGTTTTCATTCGATTGTTCCGCCCGGCAATTCGATCAGATTATTGCCTGGAAACCACTTTTCGAGCCCTACCTGATTCATCGGTTTGTAAAGGGTGGCAGTGGGGCAGACGTGGCCCCCCTGAAGGACGAAACGGCGGTTCTGGCCGGGTTACGACCTGATTCACAGCGTTATTTCGACCACCACCATGCTGAAACCGACACCTTCGAACACGTAAACAAAAGAGAACTTGAACTGGGTGCAGCAGCCATGGCAAGCCTTGTATACCTCATAGACTATTATGGCTTTACAGCCGCGCAGAACATTAAAGGCCGGTAGGCTATACCATGGCTCTTAAGCACCAGGTAATTCAGATTTTGGAGTTCCCTTCGCAGTCCGCTTAAGTTAATCGCAAACCTGGCAGCTCTTAACCCATGCGAACTTAAAATATAATATCTTTAACGTTTTTAATATTTCATATATGAAAGCAGGACTATACGCCAGGTTCACAACCAACAGGGGAGCGATCACTGTAAAGCTTACACATGACAAAACGCCTGGGACTGTGGGAAATTTTGTGGCCCTTGCCGAGGGAACACTCGAAAACAAGGCCCGGCCCAAAGGCCAGCCATATTATGGAGGCCTGAAGTTTCACAGGGTGATCCCCGATTTCATGATTCAGGGGGGATGCCCCCAGGGTACGGGTAGCGGGGATCCGGGCTATAAATTTGACGATGAATTCCATCCGGAGCTTAAACATTCAGCTCCCGGGGTGTTGTCCATGGCAAATGCAGGTCCGGGAACCAACGGCAGCCAGTTCTTTATAACACACGTTGCCACACCATGGCTGGATAACAAACATACTGTATTTGGCTATGTAACAGAGGGTCAGGATGTAGTGGATGCCATAAGGCAGGGAGACAGCATCGATGAACTTGAAATAATTCGTGTAGGAGAGGAGGCATCTGCCTGGGACGCCAATAGAGCTTTTGAAGATTTCAGAAATTCCGGGGAGAAAAAAAAGGCGGATGCCAGGAAGAAGGCAGAATCCGAGCTGGATAGGCTAAGTGGTGACTTCGAGAAAACGAATAGCGGGCTACGGTATAAAATACTGAAAAAGGGAAATGGCAGTGTACCTGAAAAAGGGCAAACCGTGTCGGTACACTATGAAGGATCGCTTCTGGACGGAGAGGTTTTTGATTCTTCCTATCAGCGTAAGCAGCCAATTGATTTTACCCTGGGTGCCGGGCAGGTAATCCCCGGATGGGACGAGGGCATAAGCCTGTTGCGTAAAGGAGACAAGGCACGTCTGGTCATTCCGCCCCAGCTTGCTTATGGCAGCGCCGGAGCGGGCGGGGTGATCCCCCCCAATGCCGTCCTTATCTTTGAGGTTGAGCTCATGGATATAGGCTGACAGGCCTGATTCAAATTACTCCGGCAACCATACCATAAAACACCAGGTACCAGCTATCCGGGTGTTTTTTTATTGGGCGGATTGGAACTGAAGATAAACAGGAGGACGTTAAATGCAACTAAAATGCACAATGCTCCAAAAAATAGTACCATGATCAAAAGTTAAATGCTTTGGGGAACATTTTTATTTAAAACAACTTCCGCCTGCAAATCCCTACCTTACTTCAGTTAAATTTGATACGGCATACAGAAAGGGTATTCTTCATACCGGATCGGGAAGTATGGGAAACTAAGGTATTTTCCAATAAAAAACCCCGGTTCACAGGAACCGGGGTCGTATAAAAAAAATGAACTTCTTCGAACCTTAGTCTATCACCTTAACATTTACGGCGTTCAATCCTTTTTTTCCTTGCTGTAGTTCAAATTCTACAACATCACCTTCGCGTACTTCATCAATTAAGCCTGAAATGTGTACAAAGTGATCTTCTTGTGAACCATCCTCCGTAATGAAACCATATCCTTTGGCATCATTGAAGAATTTTACTGTTCCTTTACTCATAATAAATACTGTTAAAAATTAAATTAAGGCTCAAAGGTACGTTTTAAAACCGGATTTTGAAAATTTTGTCATTTTAAATTAAAAAATTGGCCCGAAGTCCCTATAAATTGACAAAATGTAAGATAATTCTTTAATAATCAAGTGCTTAATGATAATATTCCTCCCGGGATTGCAACTTCATTTGAAAAATTCAGTACCTTAATAATCCCCCCCATTCTTGCTTTCAGCGACCGGTTGCCGGTGTTTTTAGTTCTCCCCGGCCCTCTCCTTATACCATATCAGCTTAAAAAAATTATCAACCTTAAACCCTAACATTATGAAAAGAAACATTTACCTGAGTACCGTGTTACTTGCAGGGTTCCTTCTGAATACACCAAGGCTGACTTCTCAGGATGAAAACCGCGAAGGCCCGGCCTTCGTTACGGTGTCTACCTGGCACTGGAATATGGATTATGAAGATTTCGACATGGATACCTGGAAGGCCGTCGAGAAAGAGTATTATGACAAAGTAACCTCAAAGAATGAGCTGATCATGGGCTCCGGGGTATACCTGCACCACTTTACCCCAGATAACAGCGAACTGTTGCGGGTAAATTCCTTTGCCTCCTGGGAGGCTATTGACCAGTCTACGGAACGCATTATGGCTTTAATGCAGGAAGGCTGGCCTGATGAAGCGGCCAGGGAGGCTTTTATGAAAAAACGCGATGCGTATTACACCGATATGCATTCCGATGAGATCTATGCAACCTTGCCAAACAGGAAAGCCACCAAAATCGCCGATGCGAAGATCCTTTATATCCGGAAAAACCATTTTGCCTTTCCGGAAGATGGAACAATGGAAGAGTTCTCCTCACTAGACAAGGAATATGTAGACAATGTATTTAAGAAAAACGAAATGATAAAGGGCTATTACCCTCTGGTTCATGCCTGGGGATCTGACAGGACGGAGTTCATAGAGGCCTTTTTTCTGGACTCCATGGAAAACCTGGAGAAGATGTTCGACAGGACTGAGGAGTTATACAAGGCACACTGGGCAGATGAGGCGGCACGGAAAGAGCACGGAAAAAAAGCCAGCAAGTATTTTACAGGGGTGCATGGCGATTATATCTATGATGTGGTAAGCGAACTGGTTAAGTAACTTAGTTCCCGGGCATCATAAACAAAAGAGCGCCGGCCGGCGCTCTTTTATATTGAAAAACATAGGCTCTCAGGTTGTGGGATCCGGCGTTAGCCTTAAATAGGGTTTAATTTCCTCCACGCCTTTTACAAACATTTCCCGCGCCTGGTCCGTTGGGATAGATGGACTTACCACAACCTTCTCACCGTTTTTCCAGTTGGCCGGCGTGGCAACCTTGTGGTGGGCCGTTAGTTGCAGGGAATCTATCACCCTTAGTATTTCATAAAAATTGCGCCCGGTGGATGCGGGATAGGTAAGCATTAGTTTTACTGTTCTATCTGGCGCAATGATGTAAACCGAACGCACGGTCTGGCTGTCATTGGCCTTTGGGTGGATCATGTCGTAAAGTGTGGAGACCTTCTTTTCCTCATCCGCAATGATGGGAAAATTCATGGTTGTATGTTGGGTTTCGTTTATGTCTTTAATCCATTTCAGATGGGAGTCAGTAGGATCCACGCTTAAAGCCAGCATTTTTACATTACGCTTATCGAATTCATCCTTGAATTTTGCAGCTGTTCCCAGTTCTGTGGTACATACGGGCGTAAAGTCGGCCGGATGAGAGAAAAGAATGCCCCAACTGTCGCCCAGGTATTCATAAAAGTTGATTTTCCCTTCGGTAGTTTCGGCGGTAAAATCAGGGGCGGTATCGCCCAATCGAATTGTTGCCATGATTTTTTTGGTTTTAGTTGATAATGTATTGTCTATAAAATTAGTAGATTAAATATTGCTGCCAGTAATACAAGGGTTAAAAAAGTATTAAAGTTTATAAGTTACATGTTTTTAATCGCAGTCCTATCCAGGGTTAAATTAGGCAACCTCCTATAAAATCCCGGAGACTTGTTTATTTTTATGGAATGAAAGAAAGTATACTTGAAAATTTAAGATATCCCATAGGTCATTTTGTTGCGCCAGACAGCATTACGGAGACCATCCTTGCCGACTGGACCGCTCAGCTGGAAGCCTTACCGGCAGCATTGGAACACCTTGTAAAAGACCTGAGTAATGAACAACTTGAAACCCCTTACCGGCCGGGAGGGTGGACAGTCAGGCAACTGGTACACCATATTGCAGACAGCCACCACAACAGCTACATCAGATTTAAGTGGGCCCTTACTGAGGATGCTCCGGTAATAAAACCATATGACGAAAAAGCCTGGGCCGAAATGTTCGATACACGCACTGCTCCGGTAGGCTTGTCTCTAAATCATCTCAGTGCCGTACACGCGAAACTTGTTTACCTGATAAAAGGCCTGTCCGCAGAAGCGCTGGCGAGGAAATTTGTGCATCCCGAAGGCAATATTGAAACTTCGCTTGCCGAGAATGTCGGGCGCTACGCCTGGCATGGAAGCCATCATTATACGCATATTAAAAGACTGCTGGATCGCGAAGGCTGGGCCGTCGGAACCATTTAGGTATCGATGTAATCAGCTTACTTTTCTGCCGACAGAACTCCTATCAGATTAACTTGGTAAGGATATACATGGGTTTTTCTTCATGGAGTACCCCGGTATAATTCAGCGTGTGTTCTTCCAGAATTTTGTAATTATGCTTCAGGTAAAAATGTAACGCAGGCCCTTTCTGCATGGTATCCAGCCAAATTACCTTTTTGCCGAGTCGGCGGGCATATGCTTCTGCAAATTCAAGTACCGCGGCTCCGATTCCCCTACCGGTCCTATCGTTCAGCAGGTATATTTTCTCGATTAACAGGGCTTGGTTTGCCGGATAAACACCCACCGGGCAGTCTTTGATTATTTTGAGGATTCCGGCTTCCTTCCCGTTTGCGGTAACTATAAAATGGGCGTTGCCTTTGTCACGTAGTTCCCCGGCAACCACCTCTGCCGTAAAACTGCCTGCAAGATAAAGTGAGGGATCACCTCTTTCCCAGAGGTGGGTATAATGCTGGCGATAAGATAATGCACCTACCGCTACATAGGTGTGCTGATTAGATTGCTTTACGGCTTCAAAGCTGATAGAGCCCTTGTTATGGTTGCCTGTCTCCATCATTTTCCCCTCCCTCCGGGCCGTAAAAAAGAACCCAGGTTGCAAAGTCGTGGCTGAATCTCTCAAACCGGTGCACCGCACCGGCAGGCACAAACAAAAAATCGCCGGGACCAAACGAACTACGGCTGCCATCTAGCATAAATTCCCCGGTGCCCGAAATAATAACATATACCTCGTCGCGGGTATGTGGTTGTTGCAGGTCTTCCTTTACCGGACGGTAGACTTCAACCTCCAGAGATCCATGCTTAAAGAGCTGTTTAAAGAGCGACTTGCTTTCAGTGAGCTGGGTCAGGGCCTTATTTTTGTCAAGTTTCATTATTCTGAACAATAAGTTGCTGGGATGTGTTAGGAAGTTTCAACCGGGCAGCCATTTTATATTACAGCCTATGCTTGGTTTCTGGTCCGGGTTTACAGGCGTACCTTGTAAGAGTGCGTCAAGCGCGGCACGCAGGTCGGCACCGCTGATGGGAATATCATTTCCTGGCCTGGAATCGTCCAGTTGTCCGCGGTAAACCAGTTGGAGATCATTGTTAAAGAGATAGAAATCCGGGGTGCACGCAGCACGGAAGGCACGTGCAGCCACCTGGGTTTCATCATACAGATACGGAAAGGGGTAGCCTTCCCTGAGGGCGGTTTCCTTCATGAGGAGTGGGGAGTCCTGGGGATAATTTACCACATCGTTACTCGATATTGCAATACATGAAATCCCCCTGCCCATATAATCGCCGGAAAGCCTTACCAGTTCCGGGTTTACATGTTTTACAAACGGGCAGTGGTTACAAATAAACATGATAAGGGTGCCTTTTTCCCCCCGAAGTGTCTGCAGGGTTAAGGTTTCCCCGGAGATCGTATCCGGCAGGCTGAATTCCGGGGCTTTGGTCCCTAGGGGAAGCATATTGCTCGGTGTTCGTGCCATTTTTATTAAGGAGATTTATTAAAAGTTAAAATAGTGCCTGTTAGCTGGCCTTTCCTGACACCAATGAATTGCTCTTTCAAATTACGAATTAAACAAGAGAATTAAAAGCCTGTTTGAATCCTTGCTTTTTGCAGAAAGTCTTGGTAATTTAAGAAAATATACCGCTTACTAATGGAGAATGCATACACATCGCTCTCCGTGGCCATTCAGAGGTTGCAGGAGGAAGGTTATACGGCCGATTTCAACCTATGCAACGCAGGTGTTGAGAACAGGAAAAGGAAAAAGGTTTATCCGGCTTCGGACCTCGAGGTCGTGAAGTATTACCGCTTTGAAGGCCAGTCTGATCCTGCCGATAATACGGTGCTTTATGTAATAAAAACCTCTTCCGGGGAAAAAGGGTTGCTTATGGATGCCTATGGGGTGTATTCGGGGAATATTCCGGAAGATATGCTCGAAAAGCTCCGCATTACACATTAAAATTTTTTACGGGCCTGATAAAAACATTTGCCGGGACACTTACTTAAAGGTTCAGCCGGTAAAATGACCCTGATCACCTGAAATTATGTAAGCATAACTGAAGATTTGTAAACCTGACAAAGTCAAATACACTTGTCGTTCCCCGGCTTAGCGCCACCACTCTTCCAGTGATATTTGCAATGGCTTCTTTATCCACGGATATTCGTGACACAATGGAATTGCCATCCCTTCGGCATGTTACATGATATGCCCAAAATATATAGCATTCATCAGCAATTTATTGGTACCATACCAGAAAGCCCTGAAATTTGTGTTATCAGTAAATATCACCGCTTTCCCTTTTCCCAGTTTTTGAACCTGGAAAGGCACAGTGTTCTTAAGCAATTCCAGGTTTTCCTCTGAAATATAACCACTAAGCAGCGGGTTAGCGGTATACTGTATGGGGTTATTGAAACTATTTTTATCTGCTTCCAGATAGACATTGGTATTTCTGAAAACAGGAAGCAGGTCATTTTTATAGCCATAATTAACAGGATGCGAGCGGTCTATCCTGGTTTCGAAGATGGCGCCCCCAGTTTCCTGGGCCCCTTCGAAGGCTTCTTTTTGTCCAAATGAGATATTCCTGGCAACCAGCGTATCCCTGCGAAATTCCAGTTTCATAAGTTCATGTTTATGCAACCACTCTGCGGCATTACGGAAGCCTATCAGGGTACCGCCTTCCTTCACCCAGGCTTTAAGCTTGTCTGCCACTTTTTCGTCCGGGCCATCCTTGCCGTTATAAGCAGGTAAAATTATGTCCGTGTAGCTGTCCAGTTCAATGGAAGTGATATACTGCAGATCTATTTTGGTAATTTTTGTGTCATACCTGGTGTCGAAAAGATGCCAGATTTCACCGGCATCGTAAGATCGGAGATTACCGCCAACCAGAATGGCGACCTTCTGGTCTTTAACCGCTTCAAAATCACGGCTGCCCAGATCGATCCCTGACGTTATCCCTGTATCCGCTGCACTGATCTTCAAATGGCACTGGCTGGCAACGAGCTGGAGAACCTTGTGGATTTCGGTAGCATCCAGGTCTTGTCCGGCAACCGGGATCATAATCGTTCCAAAGTCATAGGATTTACCTGCCAGGACAAAAGGGGATTTTGCCACTTTTGCCCGCAGGCCTTTCTTCAGAATTTTTTCCAGGGCCTTGGGGCTGTAGTATTCATGCCATTCAAACAGGTAGGCATAGTTGCTTTGCCGGTCTACATTTCCTTTAAGTTCGGGAAGTGAAGGCAGTTCATTCCCGGCGGATTGCAGTGAACTAACTTCTGCATAATCCATGTTGAATGCCAGTGGGAAGGTCCATCCTGAAATATCGTAAAAAAGGCTGTCGGTAAAGGAAGTCCTTTTTTCGAACATCGCCTTGATAAGCCTGTGGTTCTTCTGGTTGGCGGGGACCACATAGGCCGATCCGGGTTTGAAGGTCTTCCCGCCTGCCCTGGTCTCTTCCTGAAGTTCGTGGATCTTAATATTCTGCCGGTGCAATATTTCGGCGAGATGCCAGGTTTTGGCCGCATCCTTGTGATCACCAAAAATAAAACCCCTGTTGCCGGCGGAGGATGCCTCCTTTCTGAGATCTCCATAAAACCTACGCTGGTACTCCAGGATTTTTATTCGCATCGAGTGAGCAGCTTCCAGGGTGGATAACGCCGTGGTGAACTGATTTCGGATGGTAAACGGGAAGGTGAGGATGCCATTTTCGCTTTCCTGTACATGGCCTCGTGAGCTGGCCTGTTCAAAGAGTATCCCTATACTCCCCAGCACATCAGGGAGGGTTGATCCTTTTCCGTAATAATAATCGTCATAATCTTCTTCGGTATAGTATAGCGAACCTATCCTGTTCAGGGCCTTTGCGTGGTAGGTCCCGATTTCAGCCGTGAGTTCCTGGTTCATGGCTGGTGTCAGCGGATGCACGCGGGTAGGTTCCCCCGGCTGGAAGAAAAAGGTGGAATTGGTTCCCATCTCATGATGGTCTGTAAGAATATTGGGCAGCCACTTGTGAAAGGTATCGATTCGGGCTTTGCTTTCGGGGAGTTGCACAGGCAACCAATCGCGATTTACATCAAACCAGTAGTGATTGGTACGGCCTCCTGGCCAAACCTCATGGTACTCTCTCTCATTTTTATCGGGGTTAAGATTAAGGCTTCTGTTGCTGTTGGCCCAATATGCAAACCGCTGCAAACCGTCAGGGTTGAAGGAGGGGTCGAGCAGGATTACCACATCCCGGAGATAATCATTAATCTGTGGACCCTGGGCAGCGGCCAAAAAATAGGCGTAAGCCAGGGCGGCATTGGATCCGCTTGGCTCATTGCCGTGTACGGAAAATCCCTGGTAAATAACTATGGGGCTTTCGGTGGTCTCTTCCCCCGCTGAATCATTATCAGTGGAAGCCAGATGCTGCAGACGAATAGCCTCAAGGTTCCGTAGGTTTGCAGGCGAACTAACTGTTAGCAGCAACAGGGGGCGATCTTCATAGGTAGTTCCTCTGTTCTCAATAGTTATACGGTCGCTGCTTTCCGCCAGTATGTGCATGTAGTACACGAGCTTATCGTGTGTAACATGCCATTCACCAACCTCATGGCCAATGACCTCCGCAGGCGTGGGAATATTCTCATCGTATGTATATCCTTCCGGGAGGTAATAGGAAAGTTCAATCTTTTCCTGGGCACTGGTAAGAAGTGCGAGCAGTAGACATGGTAGCAGGTTGAAAATTTTCATAGGGATGTTCATTAATGCGATATCAATAAATAAAAACGACCCTGTATGGGAGGGTCGTTCCGTGTTAAGTGTTATTAACACTATATATCGTCGAAGTCAACATCCGTAAAACTGTCGGTTGATTCGAGTTCTCCGTTGCTGCCTGGTTCTTCCTTTTTGAAGTCTTTCTGGTGCCTTTCGGAAATTACTTCCTCCCCTTTTTCGTCGATGATATAATCCATCATTTCCTCCATAATTTCCCTAAACGACTGAAAATCTTCCTTATACAGGTAGATCTTGTGTTTTTTGTAATGAAAAGAGCCATCGTCATGGGTGAATTTCTTGCTTTCAGTGATGGTGAGGTAGTAATCTCCGGCTTTTGTACTTCTGACGTCGAAGAAGTAGGTTCGCCGGCCAGCCCTGAGAACCTTAGAATATATTTCTTCCTGATCCATTAAATCTTTATCACTCATTTCATTGGGTATCTAGTTAGTATTTATGTGCGTGTAGCGTTATCAAAAATGTGAAAAAAAAGCTAATTCAGCAACATTTTTCTAGTTTTCTTTCTCTGATAGCTGGTTGATATAAAGGTCTTTGTAGTAGCCGTCACCGGTCACTAATTCCTCATGGGTGCCTTGTTGCAGCACCCTGCCGTCTTCAAGGACAATGATCTTGTCGGCATTTTTGGCGGAGGAAACCCTATGGCTTACAATAAGTGTGGTACGGTTAACAGAGGCTTTTTTAAGGTTATTGAGAATTTCTTCCTCCGTTTCCGTGTCTACGGCTGAGAGGCAATCGTCGAAGAGATAAATCTGGGGTGATTTCAGCAGGGCTCTGGCGATGGATACCCGTTGCTTCTGTCCGCCGCTGAGGGTGATACCCCTCTCGCCCAGTATGGTATCGTATTCTTTTGTGAACCCCATAATATTATCGTGCACCACAGCTAATTTCGCCACTTCCACAATTTCCTCGTCTGTTGCGTCTTCCTTGCCGAATTTGATATTGTTCCTGATGGTATCGGAGAACAGGAAGGCATCCTGCGGAACTGCTCCTATGGAGGATCTCAGGCTCTGCAGATTAAGCGACTGGATAGGAATCTCATCAATATAAATCTGGCCGGAACTCACATCGTACAAACGGGCCACCAGGTCGAGGATAGTAGATTTTCCGGAGCCTGTTTTGCCAATTATTGCGACCGTTTCGCCTGAGTTAATGGTAAATGAAATGTCGTGGAGTGCGGTGATATTGGTATCCTCGTAGGTAAAACTTACGTTTTCGAAGCGAATATTACCTTTAATTGGGGTTTCATGGGCCACCTCATTACGGATATCGGGCTGTTCATTTAAAAATTCATTGATTCTTTTCTGCGATGCTTCGGCCCTTTGAACAATGGAAGTAAGCCAGCCGACGATCGCTACTGGCCAGGTAAGCATATTCACATACAGGATAAATTCGGCAATGGTACCCACTGAATCAATTTCCCCACGTATATACTGCATCCCCCCCACATAGATCACAAAAATATTACTGATCCCGATAAGCAGAATCATCAGCGGGAAGAACCAGGCATTTATCTTGGCAAGGTCCATACTTTTCTGCTTCCCTTCGGCGGCCAAAGCGCGAACTTCGGTATTTACCTGGGGTTCAAGGCTATATGCCTTAATTACCGCTACCCCTGAAAACGATTCCTGCGCAAAAGTGGAAAGGGTAGACAGGTATTCCTGGACCCTTGTGCTGCGCTTATGGATAACCTTGCTGATCCAGTATATTAAAACCGAGAGTATGGGCAGGGGCAGGAGCGAATAAAATGCAATGGTCGGGGCTTTGATGAACATCAGCGGGATGAGGCAGACAAAAAGAGTCAGGGTCTGAATCCCATACATGATAGCAGGGCCAGCATAAAGGCGCACCTGGTTTACATCCTCACTGATCCTGTTCATCAGATCGCCTGTTCGGTTTCTTTTATAAAAATTGAGGTTTAGCAACTGGTAATGGTCGAAAACCTCGTTTTTAAGGTCGAATTCAATATAGCGTGAGACATTGATGATGGTTTGCCGCATCAGGAAAGTAAAAAACCCTGATAGCAGGGCCGCCCCGATTATGATCAGGATATATTCAAGCAGCAGTTCTTTGGCCGTGGCTTCCGCGATCTCGTCGGCTACATAATTTTCCACAACCTCAATGGATTTTTTTACGAAAGACGGCATAACCAGCTGGAACACCCTCGCAATAATAGTAATGATGATCCCAATTACCAGCTTCCCCCAGTATTTCTTAAAGTATTTATTGAGATGCTTCAGCTCCTTCATGCAGCTTTCCCGGCCTTAAATGAGGTTGATGTTAACTTATGACTGGGCAAATATAACGGATTGACAGGTATTGAAATGTTATAAAACTGATAAGTTAAAGCCCGGTATATGGATAGGTTTGAAATAGATTACTATTTTTGCGCCGTGATTAAATACAGGATAAAGTTCTTTTAATGCTTACACGAAGGCAAATCCGGGTGAAAGTGATGCAATGCATTTATGCTTTGACCCTCTCTAAGGACGACTCACTTGAAAAACAGCAGAAGTTCCTGAACTACAGCATCAACCATACCTATACTCTTTACCTGCTTTTACTGAGCCTCTTCCGCGAACTGCACCAGTTGGCAGAACAACATATTCGCCTTTCATCGAACAAATATCTAGCCAGTATTTCGGATACCTATCCCGACAAGGAGAAATTCGTAAAGAATAAAATCCTGATCAGGATCGTTAACAATGAACCGCTGAGCAGGGAATTCAAGAGGCGGAAAATGAAAAACTGGTATTTGCACGAAGAATACGTAAAGATCATTTACAGGGAGATCACAGGCAGCAATATATACAAAGAATATATGTTGAGTGCTGATTCATCCTTTGAAGCAGACCGGAAGTTGTTGATTGAACTCTTCAGGGAAGTAATTGCTCCTAACGAAAAGATCTATGAATATTTTGAGGACGACCAGCTTACCTGGGTAGACGATCTTCCGTTGGTAAACACTTTTATGCTGAAGCGACTGAAAAAAATGAAGGCCGATCAGGGGGATAGTTTTTTCCTTCCCAAACTGGTAAAAGACGAAGACGATCTCGATTTTGCGAAAAAGCTACTTGTTAAAACCCTGTTAAATGATACCTTCCTCGTAAGTGAAATTGAAGGGAAAACCCCTAACTGGGACAAGGACCGGATTGCGGATATAGATGCCATCCTCCTGAAAATGGCCATATGCGAGTTTTTAAACTTTCCCTCCATCCCGGAACGGGTTACCATTAACGAATACCTCGAAATCGCAAAGGAATATTCAACCCCCAAGAGCAGTATTTTTATCAACGGGATTCTGGATAAATTGGTAAAGGAATATAAAACCGAAGGGAAACTAAATAAAACAGGGCGGGGCTTGTTGTAAAAATATTGTTTAATTTTACCCAAAATAAAATCTGATAACAATGAGAAAAGTATTCTTCAGCCTGAGTTTGGTTGCCTTTATTGGTCTTGTTTCATGTAAGGAAAACGCTTCGAGCAAGATCAATGCCTCAAATGTGGAAGTAGCTGCGCAGCGCGACGAAGCTGCAAAACAGCTTCCCGTGATGACTTTTGATAAATCGGAACACGATTTCGGCACAATAGAACAAGGCGCCCCACAGGAAACCACATTTACATTCACCAATACCGGAAATGCCCCCCTGATTATTACAAACGCAACCAGCAGTTGTGGATGTACGGTTCCGAGTTATCCTAAAAATACACCCATTGCCCCTGGCGAAAGCGGAGAATTGTTGGTAAATTTTAACGGATCAGGCCTTAATCAGGTGACTAAAACAATTACTGTCACCGCTAATACGGAGAACGCTTCCGAGATTCTTAGGATCAAGGCTTTCATCAATCCAAAGGATGCAGCCAAAGGCCCTGTTAAATAAAAAATCAACATAAAAGTTACCAATCCAAAACTCATTATGGGCGATATAGGACAATTCCTTCCCTTAATCTTAATATTCGTAGTGGCCTATTTTTTTATGATACGCCCACAGATGAAGCGACAGAAAGATGAAAAAAGATTTGTGGAAGCGCTTAAAAAGGGAGATAAGATTGTTACCAAGAGCGGCCTTCACGGAAAGATTGTCGAACTGAATGACAAAGACTTTTCGTGCATCATCGAAACTATGGCCGGCCGATTGAAATATGACCGTACTGCTATCTCTATGGAGCTTAGTAAAAAGATGAATGAGGTCAAGGACAAATAATCTCTTACCGGGCTTTAAGATTAGTAAACATCGGACAGGCGTCCGATGTTTTTTTTTGTATGCTGTCGTATTCAAAATTCCCTATCTTATACCTCCTTTAAATTAAATATTATGGACCATACCAGAAGACAATTTATCAGAAACGGTTCCCTGATGCTGATGGGCGCAGGGGCAACTTTCGGTTTTCCTCCGGGCTTGCTGGCGGCAATGCGTAAAAAGGTAAGCCCTAACGACCAGATCAACGCCGGCCTGATCGGCTGCAAGGGGATGGGTTTTTCAGACCTTCAATCTATGCTTAAAATGAGCGAGATCAACGTGGCAGCCCTTTGCGATGTAGACCGGAGCGTACTTGAAGCCCGGACCCGCGACCTGGAAAAGGCAGGGATCAAAAAACCGAAATGGTATACGGATTACAGGGAATTGTTGGGCGATAAGGATATCGATGTCGTTATTATAGGGACCCCCGATCACTGGCATTGCCTGCAACTGTGCCATGCCCTTGAGGCCGGGAAGGATGTTTATTGCGAAAAGCCCATAGCAAACTCCATACAGGAAAGTAACCTGATGTTAGGCAAGGTGGGGGCCAGCGACCGGATTGTGCAGGTAGGACAATGGCAGCGCAGCCAGCCCCATTTTGTTGACGCCATTAATTTTGTGCATTCCGGGCAGCTTGGGGAGATCAGGCTGGCCAAAGCCTGGGCATACCAGGGCTGGATGGAATCCATCCCCCCCATGCCCGATGGGCCGACCCCGGATGGAGTGGATTACGCGATGTGGCTGGGCCCGGCGCCCCAGCGCCCTTTTAATCCCAACCGATTCCATTTCAATTTCAGGTGGTTCTGGGATTATGCGGGGGGGTTGATGACAGATTGGGGAGTTCACCTGATAGATTACGCCCTCTACGGCATGAAGGCTGCAACCCTAAAATCGGTTATGGCCCTTGGCGGCAAGTTTGCCTATCCCCAGGATGCATCCGAAACCCCGGATACGCTCCAGACTGTCTATGAATATGACGGATTCTCGATACTTTGGGAACATGCCACCGGTATTGACGGTGGGAACTATGGAAGAAACCACGGGATAGCTTTTATAGGGAACAACGGGACCCTGGTACTCGACCGGGGCGGATGGGAAGTTATCCCGGAAAAGGATTTCCAGGGCTGGGGAAAGGAAGGTACTCCGAGAATGGAACGCATTCCACTTCAGCAGAATCAGGGCAGCGGTCTGGACCTGCATACGGCCAATTTTATTGAAGCAGTTAAGAATCGGGATTCGAGTATCCTGAAAGCCCCCATAAAAGTGGGATATGATGCCGCCCTGGTGAGCCATATGGGCAATGTGGCCTACAAGAGTGGTAACCGCCTGTATTGGGATATGGAAAAAGGTAGTTTTACGGATGCCGGGGCCAATGATCATTTTAAGGCCCAATACCACAATGGGTGGGAATTGCCTGTTGGTCAATAGACGTGATTGTTTATTTGTTGATTTGCCTGCTCGCATGCCCGCCTTTGGAGGGACTGTGCCACTTGCTGGCGACAGGCGGGCTGATTAGTTAATTTGAGGGTTTGGGAACCGTTATTTTATGAACAGCCATTACAACCCTTATTGATTTTGAGCCTGCCTACGGCCCGCCAGGTCGGGGACCCAGGCAGGTTTGAATTTGCACTTGCACTTGCACTTTCTTCATCTGTATTTCTCATTCAGCGACCTGCCTCCCCGAATTATGGGCAGGCATTTCCTGAGTCTCGACTGCCTGGTTTTTTCCTGTTTAGCAGAACCAATATAATTGCAGAATTCCCTTTGTTGGTAGGGTGCCATGGCATTAAAGGCCTGATGCAATACTTTATCATGGCTTAAGGCTGCCGCCAGGAGTTGTGGAATTTCAATCTTTTTCGTTCGCTCCGGCCGGTGTTCGAGTCCTTTCTTATGGTTGGTTATGGCCTCTTCCATATATGCCAGCACCGACGAGGGATTGAGGTCGTCCCTGCTGCGGAACTTCCAGTGCCTCATGGCTTTCGTCCCTTCCTGTGCAGCAACCAGCACCCCATCAGGATCTTTTAAAAACACCCCATTGAAGAACCACAAACCGAAGTGGTTTTTAAAGCCTATGATCCCAAAAACGTTTTTCCCATCCACCGTATAAACCGGCATGCCCCATTTTAAGGTCTCCACGGAATCAGTTTTCCTCGCAAGGTCGCGCAGAAGGCGCAATTCTTCCTTAAAAGCCCGATCCCCGGAAAAGAATGCTTCCAATTTTGCCAAAGGTTCCATTTTACCATTCGCGTTTAGCAGTAAGTTCGCAAATTTTCACAATAACATCAACCGCTTTTTTCATGCTTCCCACTGGCAGGTATTCATATTTTCCGTGAAAGTTATGGCCGCCTGCAAAAATATTAGGGCATGGCAGCCCCATAAAACTTAGCTGGGAACCATCCGTACCGCCCCGGATGGGTTTCATCATGGGCTTAATACCCAACGATTCCATCGCTTCCCTGGCAATTTCAACAATATGAAATACCGGTTCCACCATTTCCTTCATATTAAAATACTGGTCTTCGATCTCCACCGCCGCATATTTTCCGTGACGTTCATTTACCCGTTCAATAAGGCCTGCCAGAAGCCGCTTCCGGGATTCAAAGCGTTCGCGGTCATGGTCGCGGATGATAAGCTCAGCCACTGCCAGTTCTATCTCACCGGAGATCTTATTAACGTGGAAAAACCCTTCCCTGCCTTCGGTCTGTTCAGGAACTTCCTTCCCTGGCAGGGAAGCAAGGATCTCATTCAGAATACCGATGGCATTCACCATTTTATTCCTGGCATAGCCGGGATGTACGCTTTTGCCCATCACCTTTATTTTTGCTTTGGCAGCATTAAAATTTTCGTATTCCAGTTCTCCAAGGGTACTGCCGTCCATGGTGTATGCCCATTCAGCACCGAATTTCTTTAGGTCAAAATGGTGCGCCCCCCGGCCTATTTCCTCATCCGGGGTAAAGGCTACCCGCACTTTTCCATGGATAATTTCCGGGTGATTTATCAGATATTCCATTGCACTTACAATTTCCGTAATTCCGGCTTTATCGTCTGCGCCTAGGAGGGTTGTGCCATCGGTCACTATCAGTGTCTCCCCCCGGTATTTTTTTAATTCATGAAAATACACCGGAGACAGGACAATTTTCATTTCCTCGTTCAGGATGATGTCTTCCCCATCATAGTTTTCTATTACCCTTGGTTTAACCCCGGTCCCTGAAAAATCAGGACTGGTGTCCATATGGGAAATAAAGCCGATGGTAGGAATGTTTTTATCCGTATTTGCCGGGAGGGATGCCATTACGTAGGCCTTGTCGTCCAGGGAAACCTCTGCCATGCCAATCTCCTTCAGTTCAACGGCCAGCTTTCTGGCCAGCTGCCACTGTTTTTCAGTACTTGGGATTGTTTCAGATCCGGGGTCGCTTTGCGTATCTATGGTTGCATAACCGATAAATCGCTGTATAAGGTGTTGCATGTATTGAGATTTGGGACAAATGTACAATTTTGATTTTCCAGCTCAAACGCCTGCTACCACTAGGTAAGCAAAACATTTGTCTGCCAGGCTCCCCAGGCCTGACACACTAATTTCTGGAAAAATTAGTTAGTATAAGGATGCACTATTATTTAAGACAAGTAATTACGGATATATGCGAATTTCAAAATACCTTTTTATTATTGCGTTGCTCTTATATAATTATTCGGCCGGGCAGCAAGCAGACTGTACCCTTGCTGTGGGTGGAAAAGATACCGAAGTGATTGTACAGGTATTTCAGCTGAACGACGCCCAGCAGGCGAAGCTGGTTACCTGGATCGGCGAACTGCAGCTATATCACAAGGAGAAGGCCGATGAGATCCGTTTATTATTCGATACCCATCCCCAGCAAACCACAGAGGAATTACAACAGTTAGCGGAGAAATATAAAAACCTCCAGGATGAAATTGAGGCACACTCCAGGGCCATAGACCTTAAACTGATCGCCTCTTTCAATCAAAAGCAATACGAGCGTTATATTGTGTTATGCCGGGAGGCGGGAAGGCAGCCTATGGTTGCCGCGGTTCCGGAACCGCTTGCTCGCGTGCCGGAATAACAAGGCTTAACCGCACTGTCTCTGGTTTTTGTCGTGCAGGAGTTGAATGAATTCGTATTTTTGCCCAAACCAGACCAGCATCCATGTACAAGGCCATTATACGTCCCCTTTTATTCAAACTGGATCCAGAAAAAGCACACCATTTCACCTTTAACCTTGTAAGAATCGGATCCCTGCTGGGCTTTTCAGCAATCTTCCGCAGACTTTTCCTCATAGAGGATCCCCGCCTGGAACGCCAGGTGTTCGGAATAAAGTTCAGGAACCCCGTAGGCCTGGCAGCCGGCTTCGATAAGAATGCGGAGCTGTATAACGAACTATCCGATTTCGGTTTTGGCTTTGTGGAGATCGGCACCCTGACCCCCAGGTCTCAGCAGGGGAATCCTAAAAAACGGCTTTTCCGGCTACATGCAGACGGGGCGCTCATCAACAGGATGGGGTTTAACAACCATGGGGTTTCCGCTGCAGCCCGCCGCCTCAGAAAGCGCCATAAAGTAGTAATAGGCGGCAACATTGGAAAAAATAAGGATACCCCAAACGAGCTGGCGGGAACGGACTATCTCATCTGCTTTAAAGCCCTATTTCCCCTGGTTGACTATTTTGCTGTTAATGTAAGTTCTCCCAACACCCCAGGGTTAAGGGATTTACAGGAGAAGGAGCCGCTTACCGCCCTGTTAAGTTCACTGAAACAGGAAAATAGCAAACTGGCCTCAGAGGCAGGAATTAAGGAAAAGCCCATCCTGCTGAAAATTGCACCTGACCTCGGTGAGGGACAATTATTGGATATTATCGACATAGTAAATAAAGCCCGGATAGACGGGATAATTGCTACAAATACCACAACCACCCGGGAAGGCCTGCATGCACCCTTATCGATGACGGAAGAGAAAGGCGGACTTAGCGGGAGGCCCCTTATGGCAAAGAGTACAGAAGTAATCAGGTTTTTATCCGAACACAGCAATGGAAGTATCCCCATTATTGGTGTGGGGGGCATTCATTCGCCCGATGACGCTCTCGCGAAGTTGCGCGCGGGTGCAAGCCTGGTGCAACTGTATACCGGGTTTATTTACGAAGGCCCTTCACTCGTTAAAAAAATCAACATGGCCCTCCTGAAGTAATACTAAGGCCCGTTACGGGCTTGGATTACCACCGATATCCCGCCCGGATCTGAGTATGGGATTATTGCGTCCAGTAATCCACCACCACCACGTCTTCAATATGTGGACCAGCCAATGTACCAAACGCCTGGTGATCCGGATGAGGCAGGTATGTTTCCCGGTCTGCTTCGTTTTTGAAAGTCAGCAGGAAACAGTGGGTAAGACCTTTGTTCAGGTTTTCAGGGCTATTATTAAGCCCCCATTCAAATCCCTGTATCTGCGGAATTTTTTGTTGCAGGTCAGTAAAGGCCTGAATAATTTCCTGGACTTTTTCGGGCGAAGTAGCTTCTTTGAATTTAAAGATAACCACGTGCCGTAGCAAACTGTCCTGCACCACCTCTTCCTGGGTTAGCGGATGTTCGGGGTTTGTATGTTCTTGTTTGGCCATAAGGTTGAAGGCACCCGCAAGGAGCAGGGTAACCAGAAGGATGATGCGGTTTTTCATTTGGATGTTTTCGGAAAGATATAAAAAATTTAAAACTGGGCGGAGGTATACATTTATTTTCGGATTTTTACCTGCATTGTTTATAAAACGGGCATCGAATTGAATTACGAGATCCTAGCTGCTTTTGTGCTTGCCACAGCCCTTTTGTCCGTGTCGCCAGGCCCGGAT
>CAYSVQ010000093.1:0-27872 GCA_964434565.1 uncultured Flavobacteriaceae bacterium
CGGAAGAAGTAAGGACAAGATTGTCATACCCTTTTGAAAAAATACCCCCTAATTCCGGGGCTTGTTCCAGGCAAACCACAGATTCTATACCCTGCTCCAGTAATTCCTTTACCGTAACTATTCCGCCGGGACCCGCCCCGACGACAATACATCGATTCATATGGTTGGATTTAAAACGCTCTATGCCTCCGTATTCACAAAGTGAAAGTATACCCTCCTCCGGGTTATCCAGCGCCGTTGCCCTGTCATCAAAATGCTGCCTCAGTTGGGGCGGGATGATCTCAAGAAGTTCGGCATACATTACTTCTCCGGCTGGTTCTCCCGAGCCCCTTACCATAATCCTCGAATAAAGTGCCGGAGCCGTATCCGCTTTTGTGTCAAATGCCTGCTGTAACCAATCCGGAATGGTAACTTCAATGGATCCCAGATAGTCCTTTCTGAAATTCAATCCTGCCAACTGCAGCGTCTTCCCCAGAAATCCGCCTTTAAGGATCAGATTATGTACCTCCTGAAGGGGTTTGTCTGTGAAATTACTGAAGCGCACAATGCCCAGTGTTCGCGAAATTCCATTTGAATCCTGCAGATGCACTTTCCTGTAATTCCCTTCCTGCTTTATTATCTCGCAACTGAGAGGGCCGGTGAGCGCTTCCAGCTTGCTGCTATGCAAATCTTTAAACTCCAAACGTCCTTGTTTAACTCCCTTACCACAACCTGTCTTATTATTCTGACTAAGCAGTTAACAGCCTGAAACCGGGCTAATGTACAAAAAATGTTAATCTGCCCTTTCGGAGGGAATGATATTTTTTATTGTATTTAATGAAGTGAGATTTTTGGAAAAGCATTTAAATTGACCAATTTGGGGTTATAGGTATGGCCAGTGTATTTTTTACAGGTTTTCGCATGATGCAGCTATGAAAATCAATCAAAGTTGTATTTTTATAACCCCTTGCATGTCCCGGCAACATCCACAGGAATAAATTAAAGTTAATTCGCCATACCAGACATTCATTATGCAAAAATTTACCGACGCTGAGATCTTTCAAAAAATTGAAAGCACCGGCCTGATCCCTGTTTTTAATCATAATAACCCGGAAGTGAGTAAACAGGTGCTAAAGGCCAGTTATGAAGCGGGGCTGCGTCTTTTTGAATTTACCAACAGAGGACAGAACGCCTTCGAGGTTTTTAAGGAACTGGCTACTTACGCGGATGGTTTTGAAGGTCTTATCCTCGGCATTGGGACTATCTTCAGCAAGGCGGACGCGGTAAAATTCCATGACCTCGGGGCACGATTTGTTGTTTCGCCGGCCCTTGTTCCGGAAATGGCTGCCATAAATAAAATGGATGAGGTCCTATGGGTGCCCGGCTGCGGGACCCTATCTGAAATATACAAGGCACATAGCCTGGGGGCAAAACTATTGAAGGTATTTCCGGGGAATGTTCTGGGGCCGGAATTTGTAAAATCCGTGAAAGATGTATTGCCGGCAATCAAGCTCATGCCCACCGGCGGGGTTAGCCCCAACAGGGACAACCTCGCTGCCTGGTTCGGGTCAGGGGTAAGTTGTGTCGGGATGGGCTCACAATTGATCCCTAAAGACCTTTTGGCAGCCGGTGACTTTGATGGCCTGAGGGCGCATATCAGAAAGGCATCCGATCTTGTACAGGCAGTCAGGAAACCCAAAATCTAATCAGCATCATGCAAACTAGATACCTCCGTATTGATCCGCGTGATACCCTTGTGGTTGCCCTTCAGGACCTGAAAAAGGGGAGCGAGGTAGAACTGGACGGCTTAGGGCTGAAACTGGCCGAAGATGTTGCGGCCAAGCACAAATTCAGCACCCGGCAGTTTCAGGCCGGTGATGAAATGACCATGTATGGAGTCTGTGTCGGGAAGGCAACCAAACCTATTGCCGCAGGGGAGGCAATAACAACGGATAATATGGTACATGCGGTATCGGCTTATACAGGCGGGGAGAGGAGCGAAACCTGGAAGGCTCCTGATATATCCCGATTTGCTGAACGCTCCTTTAAGGGATATCACCGGGCAGACGGCAGGGTTGGCACTGAAAATAATTGGTTGGTAATCCCTTTGGTATTCTGTGAAAACAGGAACCTGGAGGTCCTGGAGGATGCCCTGGCCAAACCGCTGGGTTATGCGACGGCAAAGGAGTTTTCCATAGATACCACGCATTTAATAGCCCTATACAGGGAGGGAGCTTCCCCCGACTCCCTTTTAAAAACCCCGGTTATTACCAGTAGGGAAGAACTGGTTAAACAACGGGTTTTCCCCAATGTAGACGGGATTAAATTCCTTCGGCATGATGGGGGTTGCGGAGGTACTCCCGGAGATTCGGAAACTTTGTGCAGATTGCTGGCGGGCTATATTACCCATCCTAATGTGGCCGGCGCCACGATCCTGAGTCTCGGTTGCCAGCATGCACAAATCAGCATGTTACAGAAGGCCATAACAGATAATGATCCCGGTTTTTCGAAACCCCTCTATTTTCTCGATCAGCAAAAGAGCGGGACGGAAGCGGCATTTTTGGAAGAGGCGGTAAGGAATACTTTTGATGGCCTTATACAGGCAAACAAATGCCGCCGTGAACCGGCACCTCTTAATAAACTGGTTCTGGGCCTGGAATGTGGCGGATCTGATGGATTCTCGGGAATTTCCGCTAATCCGGCCCTCGGCCATGCCTCAGATATGTTAGTGGCTCTGGGCGGCAGTACTGTATTATCTGAATTCCCCGAATTAAACGGGGTTGAACAGGAACTAATTTCGCGTTGTGAAACCAGGGCAACGGCACAAAAATTTATGAAGCTCATGGAACAATATTCCAGAGCCGCGGCTTCCGTAGGATCCGGTTTCGAGAACAACCCATCCCCTGGCAACATCCGCGACGGCCTCATCACAGATGCGATGAAATCCGCCGGAGCTGCAAAAAAAGGCGGCACCTCGCCGGTAACAGATGTCCTGGATTATACGGAACAGGTGCGTAAACCCGGCCTTAGTTTGCTCTGTACCCCAGGTAACGACGTGGAAAGCACTACCGGGCTGGCAGGTTCAGGTTGTAACCTGATAGTTTTTACCACAGGGCTGGGGACCCCAACCGGCAATCCGGTGGTGCCGGTCTTAAAAGTAGCTACCAACAGCCGCCTGGCGGGGAAAATGGGTGATATTATAGATCTCGACGCTGGTCGAATAATTAGCGGGGAGCAGCGGCCGGAGGAGGTAGGGGAAAACCTGCTCGAAATGATCATAGCACTGGCCAGCGGCGAGTACAATTGCAAGGCCCGGCTAAAAGGGCAGAACGATTTTATTCCCTGGAAACGGGGAATTTCCCTTTGATTTGCCATGATAAAACCACTTAACAGAACCATCATTACCGATGCACCCCCGAATCCAACAAGGATTCTGCAGTTCGGCGGCGGTAATTTCCTTAGGGCATTTGCAGGGTGGATGGTCGAAATCCTTAACGAAGAAACCAGTTTCCGCGGTGATGTTGTTATCGTAAAACCAACTGCAACCGGTTCCTATACGGATCTTCAGGAACAGCAGGGCCTCTACCATGTAGTGCTTCAGGGATTTAAGAAGGGCAAACTGCTAACCGAAATCAAAAGGATCCACTGCGTCCGTACAGTTCTGAGCCCCTATGATGATTGGAAGCAATTCCTGGAACTAGCAGAATCGCCGGATATCTGTCTGATAGTATCAAATACCACCGAAGCCGGGATCATATATAACCGGACGGCAAGGAAGGATGAAACCCCGCCGGAAGGCTTCCCGGCCAAGCTTGCAATCTGGCTGTACCACCGTTACCGGCATTTTGGAGGCGATCCCGACAGAGGCTGCGTGGTCCTGCCCTGTGAACTTATTGAGGACAATGGCAGGGTTCTTCTGGATTGCATCACTCAACATGCCGGGGCATGGCAATTTGAACAGGGGTTTATTGACTGGCTGAAGAAGGCGAACTACTTTTGCAATACGTTGGTAGACAGGATCGTATCAGGTTATCCGGAAGATATGGCTGCCGGGCTTCAAAAGGAGCAGGGGTTTCAGGATAAACTTCTGGTTGCCGGCGAATATTACCACAGCTGGATTATACAGGGGCCGGATTTGATTCCTAAGCGCCTTCCTGCAACAAAAACCCCTCTGAATATCAGGTTCGTTAACGATCTTGGCCCTTACCGGACCATGAAAGTCCGTATCCTTAATGGCGCCCATACCCTCATGGTTCCGGTAGGGTTCTTATTAGGGCTACGGTATGTACACGATTGCCTTCAGGACCCGGGAATGAAGGCTTATCTTGAAACAATGCTGCGCGATGAAATTTGTTCTGTAATTGATTTACCAGGGAAGGAAGCCGCCGCCTTTCTGAATGAGGTCCTGAGCCGATTTCAGAACCACTTTATTAAACATGAGTTACTGAGTATCGCATTGAATGCCATGCCCAAATTTATTACCCGGGTGTTGCCTTCGATTACAGACTATCATGAGCGGCACCACCGCTTTCCAAAGCGGATTATTTTTTCCTTTGCGGCGCTTTTATGTTTCTACAAAGGATCTGTGAATGGCAAAAAAATTCCTTTAAAGGATGATCCCGTAACCCTAGACTTTTTCAGGGGATTGTGGGCTGATTATTCGCCTTCGCCCGAAAGTGCCCTGGAATTGGTTAGGAAGGCATTGAACTTCCAATATTTGTGGGGTACATCAGCTACCGGATTACAGGCTTCCGCGCAACAACTTGCGGATTACCTGTACCTTATTGAAACCAAAGGTGTCAGGGAAGCGATGCGCAGCCTGGATACCAACTGATGAGGCTGGCTCAAGTATAACATTTTCAATTTGGATAATGAGGCCGATTTGGATATCTTCCGTGAGGACCAAACAGCCAGGGTTTGTCCGCTACCCCTTGAATCTGTAACAAATGACAAAGTTTTATATTCTGCTTCCCTTCCTTTTCTTCCTGCTGCAAGGTTGCGATGCACAGTCTCAGTTGATTTCGGCTACTGAAGAAACGGTAACCCGGGAAACCCTTAAATACTACCTCTATTTTCCAAAGGAATTTGAAGAGGAGGAAGAGGAATTGTTCCCGCTGCTCCTCTTTCTGCACGGAGGCGGTGAATCGGGGGGGGATTTGAGCATGGTTAAATCCAATGGGCCTCCAAGACTGATTGCCCAGGGAAAGGAGTTTCCTTTTTTGATCCTTGCTCCTCAAAACCCATATCCCAGGAAATGGTGGAATACCAGGGCAGTTAAACAATTACTCGACACTATTGTAAAGCACAACAGGGTTGATCCCCAACGTATTTACCTGACCGGGCTGAGCAGGGGCGGAGGGGCGGCATGGGAAATGGCCGTGCAGTACCCCGAGACCTTTGCGGCCCTGGCTGTGGTTTGTGGGATGACCCCCTTGCCATATGCATCCTGGATTAATAAAGACATGGCCATATGGGTGTTCCATGGAACCGAAGACGACTCAATTCCAATCTCCCAATCCGATGAAATGGTGGCCAGACTCAGAAGTATGGGCTATAATGTAAGTTTTACCAGATATGAAGGAGTGGGCCACGAAGCCTGGATTCAGGCTTATGCTGAGGAATCCCTTTACGACTGGTTTGTCGGGCAAAGTCTGAACCCTAAATCAGGAGCGGACTAAAGTTTCCGGAAACCTGCAGTGAAAAGCGCACGGCAGCCGGCATAAAAAGTAAAAAGCCCATCTTCCGGAGATGGGCTTTCTATTTACGGAGTCAATCGCCTGGTTTCCGAACCATTGGCATCAAAAAAGCTGATCCCGATGACATTTTTTCCAATGCCTACATATCGGCCCGACTGAGACTGGAAGGTATTGCCCCAATAAAATTCTTCTGCCCTGAATTCCTCTTCATTAAAGTACACGTTGCATTTTACCTCATTGTCTTTTAACCGGACATATCTGATGCCGGGATCACTTGTTGTTTCGAAGACCCTCAGGCGGTCATTGTTCTGAGATGCTATTATCAGTGCTTTATTTTCACCCAGGTTAAGGGAAACAAGGCTTTTGGCATCTCCCGGAACAAAGAAGTGGCTTTTATCCAGAGCGATAGGTTTAAAGTTACCGTTGCCGTTGTTTAGTAAAGCCAGGCCCATAAAGGCATCCGCCGGCCCCTGCTGTACTTCCATACCGTGGTCGTTGCCTACCAGTAACAGGTCGAGTAAGCCATCGCCATCCAGGTCTTTTGGTAAGATGCCGTATACCGGGGCCGTTTGTGCCGCAATAGGTAAGGGGTGCATTCTGAAGCTTCCATTCCCCAGGTTTTCCACCCAGGAAGTCTGCATGTAATTAAAACTCATAACCAGGGCATCATCCAGCAATCCGTTTGGGAACATTTCCGGGAGGGTGGCTTCTCCGAATTCTCCGAAAGAATTAAACCGTTTTCGGATGCCTACGAATTGTTTAACGACATCCTGCCACGGATGGTAGAGGTATTCTTTCTTCACCCCCGTGCTGTCTCTGAGGTAATAGGAAATTAACGGATCAATCATCCCATTATTATCCAGGTCCTTGGCGTAGATGCGCACAGGCTGTTCCTTTGTACCCCGGAAGTTAATGTTCGTTCCGAAATTTCCGACCACATAATCCATATCGCCGTCATTATCGAGATCCGCGGCTGCCACGCTATTCCACCAGCCCATGTTGTCCTGTATCCCGGTATTGGTGATTTCCTCAAGTTTACCCTGTTTGTTTTCGAAAAAGCGAAGTGGCATCCATTCTCCTGCAAGGATAAGATCTGGCCAAAAGTCGCCGTTAAAATCAGTCCAGATGGCGTCGCATATCATTCCCGGCGCCAGCAGGGCTTCCGATACTTCGGCTGTGGCATCAACGAATTTTACCTGACCTCCGCTGCTTTCATTCCTGAGGATATAGGAGCGTTCCGCTGTAGGATAGGCCATAGGTCTTACACGGCTACCTACAAAAAGGTCGAGATCGCCGTCGTTATCAAAATCTGCAGCCTTAACCGTTGAGGAATTTATACGGATGTCTGGCAAGGCCCCTGAAGCTTCGGAATAATTGCCGTTCCCGTCGTTTATCAAAAGAACATCCCTGTAGTATTCGTGGCCTTCCGGGTATTGGGCGCAACCCCGTGCTATATAAAGGTCGAGATCACCATCATTATCCGCATCAAAAAGCAGCATCCCCGCATCTTCCTCCTCGAGTTCACCACTTTTTTTATAAGCGACCTCTTTACGGATAAACTGCTGGTTTGCCTGTTGCAGGAACCAGGTTTCCCCAAAATTCCTGCTTCCCCCCAAAAGCATATCGTCCAGGCCGTCGTTATTCACATCACCAACCGCCACAGCCGGTCCGTATTGCGAAAACTTATGTGGCAGCGTCCGTTGAAAGTTAAAATCGATAAAATCATGGTCGATATTCCGGTAAGTCAGGTTATAGTCCTGGGAAACTTCCTTCAGCAAGGCGTTTTCTGCGGGTTGAACGGAATCGCCAATCGAATGTGAAACGGGATCATAAACAACTGAAAGCGTCTTATTGCCTTCGGTGCTGCCCATTCTTTGTCTTTTGCCATCGGGCCATTCAATTACAATGCTGTCAGCCGCAACAGTACTGCCCAATCCAAAATGAAAAACGCTTTCCGGTTGCGAAAGATAACCCCGACCGGAGAGCAGGCTGTGTTTCTGCACCTCCCCCTTGGCGTAGATGGCAACGGTTGCTCCGATTGCTGCGGGGTTTTTATCCGTTCCCCTGAGTTGTATCCTCAGGTAACGGGCTTCGGGATCCTGTTCGCCTGTATGGTTTTCCATAAGCAATACGGGGTCGTTGATATTGTTGATAACCAGGTCCAGATCGCCGTCTCCGTCAAGGTCGCCATAAGCCGCTCCATTGGAATAGGTTCCAAAATCAAGGCCCCAGGCGCCGGTAACATCTTCGAACGTCAGGTCGCCATTATTTTTAAACATAAAGTTGGGGATCTTGATCTCCGGAATGGCAGCTATCAGCTTTTCCTTGCTCACCAGCCTGCTGGCGGTAGCCCGGAAATCGCCAAAATCCCGGTCTGTAACATCCTTTGGAAAGCCATTGGTAATAAGGAGGTCTTTCCACCCGTCGTTATTATAATCAGCAAAAAGGGGTGCCCAACTCCAATCGGTTTCCTGAATCCCTGCAAACATCGCAACTTCCCCAAAAATGGGTAGCCCTGTTTCCGGATTGGTCCCGTTCTGCACCTGGAGGGTATTTCTGGCGTATTGTTGCTCATAATGAAACTTACGGGTAAAAATCTCCTTTTCATAGGTGCTTGGCCCCTGGAATAATTTTTTCCGCTTATTATAGTAGGGCTGCATTTCCGAGGTAAAAATATCGAGCATGCCGTCATTATTCACATCAGCAAGGTCGCTTCCCATGGAGGAGAGGCTGAAATGTTTAAAAATATCACCGGCTTTATTGGTAAAGGTGCCGTCCTGGTTGTTGATATAAATAAGATCGTTGCTTAGGAAATCATTGGCTACATAGATATCCTTCCACCCGTCTTCATTGAAATCGTGTATCAGGGTACTATGGCTATAGCCATGGTAACGGATCCCTGCCGAATCGGAGACATCTATAAAAGATGGGTGTTCCGCACCCTCTTCCCAGACATTTTCATATAGCCTGTCGCGGCTTGTTGAGGTGCCGTCATCAGTGAGGGGGCTGAACTGGTTTGGGTTAATCCCTTCAATACGGTTCACTCCTATAAAAAGGTCCAGATCGCCGTCGTTGTCATAATCAAAAAACTGGGCATGTGAAGAGTAGCTGGTATCGGCAATCCCATAAGCGGCTGCCATTTCCCTGAATACAGGGATACCTTTATCGTTATTCCCCTGGTTGATATAGAGGAGGTTCCTTCTTTGTTGTTCCTGCTTGTAGAAGGTATTGCATACATAGATATCCAGTTTACCGTCGAGGTTTATATCGATCATGGTGACCCCGGAAGACCACAACAGCGAGTCGGGTTTTCCAACCCCGGCGGCTTCGGTAACATCTTCAAATTTAAGGTTGCCTTTATTTAGGAATAGGGCATTGTCTACCTGGTTGCCTGCCAGAAAGATGTCGTCCAGGCCATCACCGTCCACATCACCCAATGCCACCCCGGCTCCATTGTACACAAATTCATTATCCAGGATATTAATTGAATCGTTTTCGGTCAGTTGATTGATAAAATCCAATCCGGATTCGGAAGAAGGGATGGTTGAAAATAAAGGGGTGTCTTTTTCCTCGTTCCTTCCGCAAGTGGTTAGAAGCATTATGGTTATAATTGCTATGGGTATTAAAGTTTTTGAATTCATTGTTTTAGTCATCATGTTCATTCGGTCTGCAAAGATGCAAGCTACTAATTATATATATCAAAAAAAGGCCGTAAGAACGGCCTTTTTATTTAAGCTAATTCGGGTAGTAATTAATAACCTGGGTTCTGAGTCAAAATATCAGATCCCTGAATATCTATCTGAACTTGCGGAATAGGGTAGCGCTCACTCTTACCAGCCGTAAAGTTGGCACCGCCAAATTTGGTCACGAGGAATTGTGCTTCGTGATCCAGATAAGCATTCAGGACATCAGCGGCAATACCCCAACGAACCAGGTCGAAGAAACGGTGGCCTTCACCTGAAAGTTCAAGTTTGCGCTCGAAACGAACGATCTCGGTTGCCTGGGCCTTGTCTCCAAATTCCGCGGCAGAATACTCGGCAATGTCATAATTGGCAGCATTCTGAGTCGGGTCGTCATATTCCTTAACCCAGTAATCAGGATTGGCAGCACGGGCACGAACCATATTTACATATGTTCTTGCCTGCTCAATGGTACCGGCCTCAAGCTCAGCTTCCGCAGCCATAAGCAATACATCAGCGAAACGCATGACCGTATAGTTCATGGTGGCGTAACCGCGGGTCCAGGAACTTCCATCAGTAAAGGTGTTCTCCTGTGAACGGTAATAGATGTACTTCTTGGGCGAATAGGGACCTGCATATGCCTGGCTGCGAATCCAGGCTTTGCCCGGGTGCTCGATCCAGTCAAGGTAAGGGATACCCCTGCGTCCTATAGACCAGTCGATCCTCGGATCAAGCGGCCCTGCATCTTCGGTAAACGGCTCGTCTGACTCCACGTTAAAGTCATTATCAAGGGCATTGGCAGGATCGTTATACGAACCATCCAGCAAAGGAAGTCCTCCGGAAGTACGGAACGAGTTTGCCAGTTCAAAGCTGGGCTGGAAGAACCCGCAACAGTTACCGGGACCATCTGGTCCGGTGTTGTAGGGATAGTTCAAATCGTCAAACGCGTTGGCGTTGTATACACTACCGGTATTATTGGCTGACTCCACATCGAATACAGATTCCGCATGGTTGTCGTTTTCGGCATTGTAAATTGACGGATAGTCATCCAGCAGCTGGAAATCCAGGCCATTGGAAGTAACCCCATTGGCGATTACATCATCAAAAATCGTTTTGGCTTCCGCGTACTCCTGTTGGTACAGATGTGCCTTAGCAAGGTAAGCCGCAGCCGCCCATTTGTTAACACGGCCGGCGCTGGTTACAGCAGGCATGTTGTCATAGGCCCACCTGAAATCCGCTTCAATCTGCGACCATACATCCGGGCTGTTAGGTATTAACGGGATGTCGGCAGCCAGAATAGTCTCGTCAAAATACGGGATACTGTTAAAGTGCTTTTTCAGGTCGAAATAGAAGTGTGCCCTGAGGGTACGGGCTTCCCCTTCAATCCTGGTTGCATCCGCAGCCGGTACATCAGTGGCTGCCGCGAGTGCGGCAAGCACCTTGTTGGCCCTGCTGATTCCTTCATACCTTCCTCTCCAGAGGCTGTTAAGGTCGCCATTGGTTGGGTCGGTCTCATACCTCTGGATAGGGTTGATGGAGGTGTAATCCCCCGCATCGGTCCCTTTGTTGGCATCGCCTCCCATAATGGATCCCGTGACCCAGTGGTTCGGTCCCTCGAAACGGTTCCCGAACACCCCGTTTACGGCGGCGTAGGTCCCGATCAGTAGGGCCTCAATCCCATCTTTCGTACTCACAGATGCATCGGAAAGCGATCCTGTAGGGGCCACCACCAGAAATTCATCGCTGCACGAAATGGACACTATCAGAAGTGCCATCATGGAGACTGAAAGTTTTTTTAATCTACTCGTAGTTTTCATAGTTGAATTTTTGTTTTAAAGATATAAAAAATATATACATCATCACAGAGTTATCGGTTTAAAGCCCTAATTCCAAGCTAACTAAGTACTGAGGAGTTACAGGGAAGTTCCCTACGTCTATTCCGAAGTTAGTGTCTGGCCCGGCTACTACTGGATCCAATCCGCTGTAATTGGTTATGGTCCAAAGGTTGTTGGCGGAAATACCAATCTTAAAGCGGCTAAGCCCCCAGCTGTCGAGCAGGTTAGGATCAAAACTATATGCAAATGCAAGGCGCTGTAACCTCAGGAAGGACCCATCTTCAACATACCAGGAGTTTTCTGCACCGCTGGTAGAAATATTGGAGGCACTTTCCCAGATAGGAGCAGCTGCGCTGTTACCGAGTTCAGGAGTCCATGAGCGTTTTGCAATTTCTCCTTTGGCTGAACCTTCGAAGGTTCCGAAGAAATCGGTAAACCATTTAGACATATTAAAGATCTCGTTCCCTACGGATGCATACCAGTACGTTTCAAATTCCAGGTTCTTGTAGCGGAACAATAAAGTGGCGCCACCGGTATAATCAGGAACTGCGCTTCCGAGGAAAGTACGGTCATCGGGAGTGATAACCCCGTCGCCGTTCACATCTTCATAGCGGAATCGGCCAAGGCCTTTTCCATCCTGTGGTGGCGAACTGTCTACCTCAGCCTGGCTGTTGAAATAACCGATCACATTATATCCGAAGAAGGAAGAAATTGGCCTTCCCACTGAGTTACGGATGGGGTTGATACCCCTGTAGCCGGGACCGTTGATAAAATCGATACCTGGTGCGAGGAAAGTAATCTCGTTGGTCAGGAAGGAGTTGTTGAAAGTGAATTCAAAACTAAGGTCTTCCGTAAAATTACCCCTGGTGATGACCTGAAAGTCAACCCCCTTGTTCTCCATGCTCGCAACGTTTACCGCAGGAGCAGCGGCGAAGTTCCCGGTAACACCTGCAAGCGGCACCTGGAACAACAGGTCCTCAGTTTCTTTCTGCCACCAGTCCAGGATAATTTCCAGTTTGTTGTCCCAGAAACTGGCATCAAAACCTATGTTGGTCGTGGTACTGGTTTCCCATTTGGCATCGGGGTTTCCGATACGGCTCTGCGCAAATCCCTGGTTGGCACCGCTGTTCTGCCCATCAATTGGGTAGAAAGTGTTTGCCAGGCTTGAGGCATACAGGGAATACTGGTTATCCGGGGCCACGTTATTGGAGTTCCCCATCTCGCCCCAGCCACCTCGAATTTTCAGGTCGGTGAAGAAATTCTGGTCCTGCATAAAAGGTTCTGCGATCACCCTCCAGGCTCCTGAAACGGCAGGGAAGGTTCCGTAACGTTCGTTAGCACCGAAACGGGAAGATCCGTCGCGCCTGAGGACACCTGTTAAATAATATTTCTCGTCCCAGTTGTAATCCACTTTGCCAAAGACAGAGAAGAAATTAACCCCCCTGAACTGACCACTGTTAACTACCGGACTCTGTACCACATTCAGGTTCTGGAAATCCAGGGAAGTGGAGAATGGGTTAATCCCACGACCGTTGATAAACCGGCCCCGTCCTGTGTTGAGTGCTTCAATACCTCCGAATAATTTGATCTTATGTCTTCCGAACAATTTTTCATAGGTGGCAGAATTGGTAAACACCCACTGGAAGTTATAGTTGCTTCCTTCCTGGAAGGCATTACTTGCCTCAGGCTCGGAATCTCCCAAATAACGAAAATCATAATTTACAAAATGCCCGTTGTTATAGGCGCCTCCGAGAGAACTTCTTAGAAGAAGGCCTTCAACCGGCTTCAGATTAAGGTAAACATTTCCGAATCCTCCAATCCCGAATGTTTCATCATCTCCCTGGTTTGTAACAAGGCGGCGAACCGGGTTTCTCGGGTTATTAAAACCGGCGGCCCTGGTACTGGCATAACTGCCGAATTCATCAAACACAGGAATAATGGTAGGCATCCTGTAAGCAGAGAGCACTTCAGATTCGTCATCAGCGACACCTACCCCGCCATCGCCACCAAAGATGGCTCGGGCAGATCGGTAAGTCGCCTGGAAGTTCTGGCCTATGGCCATCCAGGGGGTAATGTCCCACTCCGAGTTGAATCGGGCGGCATAGCGCTTGAATTGCTGTGAGAGAACGATACCATCCTGCTCCTGGCCGCTGAATCCGAAATAGAACCGGCCGCGCTCATTTCCACCGTTTATCCCGAGGGTAGCCCTGAAAATAGGGGCGGGCCTGGTGATCTCCTTATACCAGTTGGTCCCTTGCAGGTTGGGCCTGATCAGGAACACGTTTTCCGGATCTGATTCAAACGCTGCACGGATCTGTGCCAGGTTAATTTCATCTTCAAAAACCCCGTTTGCACCATTAGCGTGCAAGTAATCAGGGAAGCGGGGGGTTGGCTGGTTGCCGTACTGTGGGTGCGAATATTGCACCGGCGTTGCATTGGCAGCCGCATTGTTCTCATACGCGATATGCGTCCAGGTGGCCATATCCTGAGGATTCAGCATAGCTGGCGAACCAGCCACGTTGGGATCGGTAATACCGCTGTTGACGTTAAGGGTAATTTGGGTTTTCTTGTTACGGCTCCCCTGTTTTGTGGTATAGACCACTACTCCGTTGGCTGCACGTGCTCCATAGATGGAGGCTGCGGCGGCATCCTTCAGTACCGTTGTAGTTTCAATATCATCGGGGTTAAGGAAATCTGTATTCTCAACCGGTACCCCATCAACTACATAAAGAGGCGCGTTTCCACCGAGGGCGTTAAAACCCCGGATCCTGATCTGGCTGGTTGTACCGGGCTGCCCGTTTGTAAGAACGGTAACCCCTGCAACACGTCCCTGAAGCTGCTGCTCCACGTTACCGGATGGTATGGCGGCCAGCTCCTCGGCCCTTACAATGGAAACCGCTGCGGTGGTTTCCCTTAAGGTTTCCGTTGTATACCCTGTTACCACCACTTCATCCAGCGCCTGAGAATCCTCTGCCATGGTCACATCGATGGTAGACCTGCCGTCGACCGGGATGGTCTGGGTAACAAAGCCAAGATAACTGAAGACCAGGGTAGCACCACTGTCGGCGGTAATGGTATAGTTACCATCGAAATCCGTCTGTGTTCCTGTGGTGGTTCCCTGTACAATTACGTTGGCTCCGGGAAGCGGAGTCCCGAAGGAATCGCTAACCGTACCTGACACTGTAACCTGGAAAATGGAATTGGCTACTGCATCAGGGTTGTTTTCTGGATTTGCAAATACCGCTTGCGTACCAAAACAAATCAACATCGACAAAAACCCGAGGCCGTAAAACAGCTTTCCGGTGATTTTCGACGAATGATAATCATTTCTTCGATTCATAATCATTTGATGTTTAGTTAGTTTTAATTAATTGAAATTCACGTATTTAAAAAACACTTGAACGAAATCGTTTTCGGCCAAATGTTAAAGAAAAGGTAAAATTTTGATAATATTAGTAAAATTATGTGAAATAATTAGGGATGCCTGACATTATTTTATCAATATTTACTCTTATAATTAATTGATATGAAATTGTTATAAATAAAAAGAAACCCCATATTTCACAGTATCCGGCAGTAAATTCTCCTTAATGAACCGCAAATGAAGTTTTGATTCTCCGGTTAAATACATCATCACTTTCTCATTATCTTCATATATCCGAAACGAAACTTCCCATGGGAGGGCAAAATATACCTTAATTATATATAGCTCTTCAACTTTAAAATATTTACAGTCCAAAGCGGGTATGAATTATGGCCGTGAGAGGCTAACGAAATTACAGTAATACACAAGAATATTTACACCCCTCCTGGCAGAAGGCCGGGCAGGGTTATCATAATCCTGAAAAGAAATATCATTCATAAAATTCTGTAAAATGTTTCAAAAGACAATTGCGACAGGAATAAAACATAAAACAATACTCCGTACCTCATGGCCCAATACAATTTAATTTGTTATCATTGCATTTCTATTATTTTGTCATTTTCTGATCAAATATTGACTTTTTGTACGGTGGCTTATGGAATTTTTGAAGAAGATACACAGGGAGATCACTCCCATCTCTAATCAGGACAGTTTTTTAGTATTCGACAGGGTGAAGGACATTTTTGATTACCCGGTGCATTTTCACCCCGAATACGAGCTCAATTTTATTGAAAAAGGCAAGGGGGTAAGGCGTATTGTGGGAGACAGCATGGAAGAGATTGACGAACTCGAACTCGTGCTTGTCGGGCCCAATCTGTTCCACGGATGGGAACAACATGAGTGCACCCGCAAGAATATGCACGAGATTACCATACAGTTTCACAACGATCTGTTCGACCGGGCATTTCTTAACCGGAAGATCATGAAGCCTATCAAGGATATGTTTGAACGATCCTCCCACGGGATCCTCTTTTCGGAACCCGATATACAATCGGTAATCCCCCGCATCCTCAAAGTTTCCAAATTGGAAGGGATAGACTATTTCCTGGAGCTTTTTTCCATTTTGTATGACCTGGCTAATTCCCGTAACCAGCGCCTGCTTTCTACCACTACCATTTACATGGAAAGTTTTGAGAACAGCGACAAACTTAAACTGCTTTATGATTTCGTCCAGGAAAATTATGCCGTCAAGATTACCCTCGATGAAGTGTCGGAACTAATGAACATGAGCAGTGTTTCCTTTAACCGGTTCATTAAAAAAAGAACAGGGAAGACCTTTGTTGAATACGTGAACGACGTCCGCATAGGCTATGCTTCCCGCTGGCTGATTGAAAAAGACCTGAGTATCTCGGAAATTGCCTTTCTCTGCGGGTTCAACAGCATTGCTAACTTCAACCGGGTATTTAAGAAAAACAAAGGCCGTACCCCCACTAAATACAGAAACGATTTTTCCGGGATAAAGCGTGTCCTTTAAGAGCAGGGATTCCTGCCTGACCCAAACAATGGAAACTTTCGCAACCACGTGAAACCCGAATAGTGCATTCGTAATTTTCAGTTCAGGCTTCCGTTTTCACCTTCCAAACAGGCATAAGCTGCCTTCATGTTTATCCTCCGGTGCACAGGACCGGCTTCCCCCCTGTGAACTATTTACCTTTTTTTATCAATTGTTTTGCATATAACTTCAAACCCCCTCAATCGGCTTACAATTCCCGCATAAATGTTGAGGTACATTCTAAGAAAAATTTATCTTGTGTAAGCTTACTAAACACCAACTATGCAAATAAAGGAATCTCCCACAGTATACGATGCTATAATTGTGGGATCAGGTGCAGGGGGCGGTATGGCGACTAAAATCCTCGCTGATGCCGGCCTTAAGGTCGCCGTTGTTGAAGCCGGCCCTTACTTCGATCCGGCTGACCCTGAACAGATGACCCAGCTGAAATGGCCCTGGGAATCTCCCCGCAGGGGTGCGGGCACTGTAAGGGACTTTGGCGATTTTGACGCGGCTTACGGAGGCTGGGAAATACCCGGGGAACCATACACCCATAAAGACGGCACGCGGTTCGACTGGTTCCGGTCGCACATGCTCGGGGGCCGTACCAACCACTGGGGGCGGATTTCACTTCGTTTCGGCCCCAAGGATTTCAAGCATAAGGATGTAGACGGCCTTGGTGATAACTGGCCTATCGGCTACGAGGATGTAAAACCTTATTATGACAAAGTAGATAAGCTCATAGGGGTATTCGGAACAAATGAAGGGCTCCCTAACGACCCCGACGGATTTTTTCTTCCCCCGCCCAAACCCCGGCTTCATGAGCTTTATTATATTAACGGCGCCAGAAAATCGAATATTCCGGTGATTCCTTCCAGGATGTCGATGCTTACCAAGAGGATCAACAACGACCGTGGCGTGTGCTTTTATTGCGGGCAGTGCTCAAGAGCCTGCCATGTTTACGCGGATTTTTCCGCAGGGAGTTGCCTCATCTTCCCCGCCCGGAAAGGCGGAGGTCAGGTAGACCTTTTTGTAAACAGCGTGGTCCGGGAAGTAACCACGAACGCTGAGGGGAAAGCTACAGGCGTATCGTATATCAGTAAGGAAGACCGCAAAGAGTACCAGCTGAAAGGGAAGGTGGTGGTACTTGCCGCCTCGGCATGCAGCTCGGCGCGTATCCTTCTTAATTCCAAAAGCACGGCACACCCCAATGGCCTGGGTAACAGCAGTAATCTGGTAGGTAAATACCTGCATGATTCCACTGGAAGCAGTCGCGCGGGCTTTATCCCCGGCCTGATGAACCGTAAAATATATAATGAAGACGGGGTAGGCGGCATGCATGTATATACCCCATGGTGGCTGGATAATAAAAATCTGGATTTCCCACGCGGATACCATATCGAAGTTTGGGGAGGCATGGGGATGCCCGGTTACGGCTTTGGTTTTAACGCTAACGACTTTAATAAATTTTTTGATCTGCCAACAGGGGGGTACGGCGATAGCCTCAGGGCCGATGTGAAGAAATATTATGGTTCTGTCCTCGGATTCGGGGGCAGGGGGGAAGCCATTGCACGGGAAGACAACTACTGTGAAATAGATCCCACAACGGTAGATGAATTTGGAATCCCGGTTCTGCGCTTTAATTACAACTGGTCTGATTACGAAAGGAAGCAGGCGAGACACATGCAGGAAACCTTTGAGGAACTTATCCATAACATGGGTGGGGAGCCTCTGGGGGCAACTCCTTCAAAGGAGGAGGATTACGGCTTGCTTGCGCCCGGAAGGATCATCCATGAAGTGGGGACCACCCGTATGGGTGACGACCCGGGAAAATCCGTAGTGAACCGCTTCCAGCAACTCCATGATACAAATAATGTTTTCATCACAGATGCGGGGCCCTTTGTGTCTCAGGCCGATAAGAATTGTACATGGACCATCCTGGCGCTGTCCTGGAGGGCTTCAGACTATATTCTAGACCAACTCAAACAGCAAAATATATAACCATGGACAGACGCAAGAGCATTAAATCCATGATCCTGGGTGGGGTGGCCGGTGGGCTTGTCCTGCACGGCTGCAAGCCGGAAGGGGAAGCAACAGGCGAAGCCATTGCCAATGCGGAGGGATATTCTTATAATTACGGCCGTACCCCTGAAGAAAAGGAACACATCATGGAACTGGAGAGTGAACAATTCTTCAATGAACACGAAATGGCAACCATTGAGCAATTATGTGCGCTTATCCTTCCAGCCAATGAGAACAATGGCAGTGCGACGGATGCAGGGGCACCCGCGTTTATCGAATTTATGGCCAAGGATATCCCTGAATTGCAGACAACACTTCGCGGGGGGCTTATGTGGCTCGACCATAAAAGTAATACGGAGTTCGGAAAGGAGTTTAAATCCGCTTCGGAGGAAGAACAAAAACAACTCCTGGATGCAATAGCCTTTTATGAAGCCGGCATCCCTTTGAGCCGGCAGCCGATCGAAATACAGTTCTTTGCATTGATGCGGAACCTTACCCTTTGCGGTTATTTTACGTCAAAAATGGGTATTGAAGACCTTGGATATAAAGGGAATACCCCCAATGTCTGGGACGGAGTCCCACAGGAAGTGCTGGACGAGCACGGACTGGCCTATGATGAAGAGTGGCTGGCAAAATGTGTGGATCAAAGTCGCAGGAATGAAATCGCCGAATGGGATGAAAATGGCAATCTTTTAACATAAGCAGAAATAAAGACACGGTTATGAAAACATTTCGTATGAACAGATTGATACTTTTGGCGTTTTTTGTCGCCCTGCCGGGGGTTGCCCCCGTTTGTGGCCAGGAAATAGGCTTACAGTTGTATAGCCTTCGGGAACAGTTTAAGGGAGATGTTGAGGGTAGCCTTAAACTGATAAGCGACTGGGGAATTACAGCCCTCGAAGGCGGGGGAACCTATGGGATGCCTCTTGAAGAGTTTAAAGGCCTGTTGGATAAATATGGCCTTAAGGTAACCAGTGTGGGCACTTCCTATGAGGCTTTGGAGAACGATGTGGATGGAATAATAGAGAACGCCAAAAATTTCGGTGCTACCTATGTGATGTGCGCCTGGATTCCTCATGATGGGGATACTTTTACTTTTGAAGATACCAGAAAAGCAGTAGAAGTATTTAACTCGGCAGGAAAAAAACTTAAGGAAGCCGGACTTACTTTCGCCTATCACTTGCATGGATACGAATTCCGGCCATATCAGGACGGAACACTGTTTGACTATATGGTTGAAAATGCTACCGATTTTAGTTTCCAGTTAGATGTGTACTGGGCGCAGCACGGAGGGGCTGATCCTTTGGAATTACTGAACACTTACCCCGATAAATTTGTACTTATGCACCTCAAGGATATGGAAAAAGGTGTGGAAGGCAACGATTCCGGACATGAGGATGTGGAGACCAACGTGGTTCTGGGTACCGGGCAAATAGATATTGCGGGCCTGGTAAAAAGGGCCGGTGAACTGGGGATGGAATACCTTTTTATTGAAGATGAATCCTCACGTGTGGTGGAACAGGTCCCGCAAAGCCTCGAATACCTCAGGAAACTGTAATTGAATTCGTTGATTTAACCGCCCGGATGTGCCAGCTTGCTGGCTACAGACGGGCTGATTTGGAGGTCGGCACTTGGAATTTGGAATTTCCCCGAAGGGGTTGATTTGTAATTTGGAATTTGGAATTTGGAATTTCCAACTTTTGTTGGCTGCAGAATGATTTTGGTGAATTTGCCTTCTACCGAACCACCTGCCTGCCGCAGGCAGATTTGAGTTTGCATTTGAATACGCATTTGACTTTAAATTTTCAATCCTTGAACTTTGAACCTTGAACTTAGTGCCAGCAGGCAGCGTTTTTATTTTTAAAAGAAGAAATGTTTCAATCATGAATTGGGTATCGTCCCCCGGTCTTCTGCTTTTATGTGCTGGCGTACATCTGAGCTGCAACCAACTGGCCGGGGTGGCGATTCACCCTAAACAACCCAATATAATCTGGCTGGTAGCGGAAGATCAGGCGCCCGATTTCTTTCCCATGTACGGCGATAGTACCCAGTCCTTACCTAATCTTGAGACCCTGACGGCAGACGGGTTGTTGTTTACAAATGCGTATTCTCCGGTCCCCGTCTGCGCTCCTGCCAGGAGCGCTATTATCACAGGAATGTACCCCTCAACCCTTGGCACACACAATATGCGTACCTATAACGCATATAATGATGAAAACCAGCCTGCAATCGGGATCCCCAGTTATTCACCCATCCCCCCGGAAGGGGTGAAAATGTTCACAGAATATCTGAGGAAATCAGGATATTACTGTATTAATAACTCCAAGGAAGACTATAATTTTAAACCCACAGCGGTTGCCTGGGATGAGAGCAGCAAAAAGGCAGATTGGGCGAACCGCGGAAAGGGCCAGCCATTTTTTGCCGTATATAATTTTGGGATCAGCCATGAATCCCAGATTTGGGAAAGAGGAAAAGATTCCCTTTGGGTGGCTCCTGAAAGAATACAGGTACCGCCTTATTTTCCGGATAACGATAGTGTACGGCACGACCTTGCGGTAAATTACAGCAATCTTGGCAGGTTAGACCGGCAGGTTGGGGAGATCATCCGCAGGTTAAAGGAGGATGGCCTTTATGAAAGCAGTTATATCTTCTTTTACAGCGATCACGGCGGCCCTTTTCCAAGGTACAAAAGGTCGCTGTATGAAACCGGGATCCGGGTCCCGCTTGTTATTAAATTCCCCGCGAACGATATGGCAGGAGGGCGTGATGACCGCCTTTTCAGTTTTATCGACCTGGCCCCGACGATTTTATCCCTCACCGGGATTTCCCCGCCCAAAGTTATGCAGGGGAAGGCACAGTTTGGCGTATTCAGGGACACGACGACCCGCAGCTACCTGTATGCCACCGCCGACCGCTTCGATGAGATCTACGACCGCTTGAGGGCTGTTCGGTCGGGAAAGTTTAAATATATCCGTAATTACAACCCCGCTACAAGCAATGCCCTCCAGGTTACTTACCGGGAGCAGATGCCAATGATGCGCTCGCTTAGGAAATACAGTGAATCCGGACTACTGGATTCCGTACAGGCCCTTTGGTTTCGGACGCCCAAGCCCGAAGAAGAATTGTACGACCTGGAAAGTGACCCCAAAGAGCTGAACAATCTTGCCGGATCGGATAGCTACAGGGACACCCTGTTACGGCTGAGGAGAGCACTTGATGCATGGGTTACAGAAAGCGGGGACCTTGGACGTTATTCCGAACATGAATTGCTGAACCACTGGCTTCCGAAGGGTGAACAACCGCGCTTACCCCCTTTGGAGGCGGTAGACCGGCAGGGATATTTTTTACTGAGGTCAAAAGTTCCGGACGCTACCGTACTGTGGCGGGTATCGGAAGGCGCAAACTGGGAATTTTATCAACGCCCTATTCCGGACTCCGTATCATTTCAGGCGATGGCTGTAAGGATTGGATACCGGGACAGCCCTTTACTGGAATACGAAGCCATGTCTCCGGCTACGGATTAATTCACTTTGGAATACGGGTTGCGTCAAAGCTTTTTCCTTATTGCCACCCCTACCATAGAGTCTGCGGTTCCGTAATAAAGGAACCACTGACCATTATAGAGCACCAGGCCTTCAACAAAGGTTGTACCCGCCTTATATTGCCCGGTGATCTCATGGGGCAGGCTCGGACAAATAAAGGGGTCCTCCATCCTGGCAATAACTTTGGAAGGATTATTTTTATCGAATAATACCTGTCCGCCGCAATAACTTCCTTCCGGGGTAGATGTTCCTGCGCCTTTCCCACTCAGGTTTTTTCCATTATACAACAGCAGGATACCATGTTCCGTGTAGATTGCCGGGGGCCCGGGTTCCACAAGGTGACTGTCGAAAGATTCGGGTGTCGGGGTGAAGGCATAAAGCAGTTCCCCGGACTCATCAAGTGCGGGTTCCCAGTTTATGCCGTCTTCGGACTGAGCGAGGTTCATAAAGAGTTCTCCCCAGTACATCAGGTATTTTCCATTGATTTTCTTAGCAATCAGCCTGCCATCTTTTAATTCGGTCACCATTGAACCAGACTTACTCCAAATATCCAAAAACCTGCCATTGTGCGCTTCGCGGAATACAGGCCCGTGTTTTGTCCAGTTCCTGAGGTCCGGCGAGGTAGCGGCAGACAGCCTGGCCACATCCTGGTTCCAGCTGGTATAGAGCATGATATAAGTTCCTTCGGGAGTTTCCACCACCCGTGGATCTTCCACCCCTCCCGGATAGTCCCACATTTGGAAGGCATCCTTGTCTGGGAAGAGAACGGGTTCGGGATGGCGAAGGAAGTTGATCCCGTCTGTACTGAAGGCAAGGCCAATGCGTGAAGTTCGTCCCCCCAGGATGGCATCGGGGTTGTCTTCTGCCCTGAAAAGCATGAATATGGTGTCGTTTCGAACTATTGCCGCCGGGTTAAAGACATCAGCTTTCTGCCAGGCAATCTGTTGTTGATTTAGGGGGCAAAAGAAGGTATAGCTGCTGTCTGCCGACATGATCGGATTCTGCTCGGGTTTTACAAAGTCCTCGAGCCAGATAGTACTTTTCTGGGCGTACGATAGGGCTATACACAGGAAAAGGACAGGGACAAAAATTATTATTCTTTTCATTTTATGTAGTTGAAGAGACGGTAAAGGTATGGTTTCTCTGGTTGCATGCGGGTTGATTTGTTGATTTGTTGATTCGCTGATTTGAAATGAATCGTTTTGGAGACGAACGTTTCCACTTGCAGACAGTAGCGGTAGCAGTTGGCCGAAGGTGGTGTATTTGTGGATTTGTGTATTTGGTGATTTGGAGGCAGAATATGGTGTATGTGAGGATACATGTAAGGGTTTATTTGAAAGCAGGATATGGAATTTGATATTTGTGATTTTCACGGCTTGCTGGCCGCAGAATGGTTTATTTGTATGTCCGATTCCGGTCGACAGGCCTGAACTTGTACTTGAACTGGCACTTGCACTTTCAAACTCTTTTACTTTTGATGTTAACTACAGATTTTGAATCAAGGATATCCCCTCTAACAAGGCCTGTACTGAGCATAGCGAAGTAGGGACTAAGGGCTGTGTCGCAAAAAAGATAAGATCCGGGAATATTATGGCAACACTTCCCTCAGTCCCTCCTGCTTTATAATTGCAGTCAAACGGCCTAATTTAAGCCGGGGTGGGGATTGGCATCCCCCTTCGCCTGATGTAATTTTCAAAATTGATCATGCCTCGGCTAAGGGATGTTTTTGGAAAAGGGTCAGAAAGCCGGCACCATATGGATCTGTACCTAAAAACCTTTATCTTACGGGGGCAGCGGTACCATAACACGACGATCCGAATACTTTAATTTGAAGTTGTGCGACGGATTATCGAAGTTTGTGCCTTCCTGTGCCGAAGTATCTTTATTGCGTCAGGTAATTGAAGGCCGGGAAAACTAAATTCATTATCGGAATGAAGATTAAATACCTGTTCATATTTATCATTACCGTCTCAGCCTGCAAAGAAAAGGCGGGAATTGAGGACGGAAGCGATCCGGTAGAAGTTAAGGAAACCATTGTAATTGAAGATAGCAGCGGCGTTGTCGAAGCAACAAAAGAACTGCGGTCTTTCAACGGGCTTGCTGATACCACATTCGTGCGGCTTGCCGATTTCAGCGATGATTTCGCATATGATCTTCGCTATGCCACAGAAAACAACTTTTTGAAAGCCAGGGTATACGACTGCCCTGAATGCTATACCCGTGTAAAAACCGCAAAAGCCCTGATTGCCGCTAACCTGGAATTTATGGAAAAAGGTTACCGCATCAGGTTCTTCGATTGTTACCGGCCCAACGACGTGCAATTCAAAATGTGGGAGTTGGTGCCAAACCCCCAATATGTTGCAAACCCGGTTAAAGGATCCATCCACAACAAGGGCGGCGCTGTGGATATTACCCTGGAAACACTTGCGGGAAAGGAACTGGATATGGGCACCGACTTCGATTTTTTTGGCCGGAAAGCGTACCACGATAACACCGATCTGCCAAAAGAGGTTCTCAATAACCGCAAGCTTCTGAAAGAAACAATGGAAGCAAATGGTTTCTGGTCCATCCGTACTGAATGGTGGCACTACAACCTGGGGGCTGCGTCAAACGACAAAGTGGCTAATTTTAAATGGAATTGTAACTAATATCTGCTATCTCATATGAATCATCCCAAAATTTGCCTCCTTTGCCTCCTGCTTTCCTTTGAGCTAGGTTTGTGCCAGGATACCATTATCAGCCTGTGGCCTGATTCCCCGCCGAACCGGATAGCAACCGACGAAACGGAAATCCGGACGGAAAGCGATATTTTAAGGATCAGCAAGGTGCAATACCCTGACATAGCAGTTTATTTGCCGGATAAAGGCAATAACACCGGAAAAGGGGTACTGATTTTTCCCGGAGGTGGTTATAGAATCCTCGCCTACGACTGGGAAGGGACAGATATTGCCAAATGGCTTAATTCCAAAGGAATTGCCGCCTTTGTAGTGAAATACCGCCTTCCGGATTCCAAATCCCTTGTAAATGCCCATGAAGTTCCATTAATTGACGCCCAGAGGGCCATGCGGCTTGTGAGGGGCACACATGAAAAATGGAATGTAAACCCAGACGGGATTGGCATTATTGGATTCTCGGCAGGCGGGCATCTGGCCGCTACGCTGGGGACGCTCTTCGATCAAACAACCTACGAAGCTGCAGATAAACTTGACAACCTGAGTGCAAGGCCCGATTTTATGGTACTGATGTATCCGGTGATCAGCTTCAAATCCAATACGGTTCATCAGGGATCACGGGAAGCGCTGCTGGGTAAAGTGCCGGACTCCGTTTTAGTAAACCGTTATTCTGCTGAACTTCAGATTCGGGCAGACAGCCCTCCGGCATTGCTTGTTCACGCAACCGATGATACTGCCGTTCCCGTTGAAAACAGCCTGCTTTTTTATAAAGGGCTGAAGGATAAAGGGGTTTCTGCCACGCTCCATGTGTATGCCAAAGGCGGCCACGGCTTTTCCCTGGCCAAAGAAAATCCCTATCTGAATTCCTGGACCGAACTGGTGATCAGATGGCTTGGCGAGCTGCCCTGATTTTTTTTATTTCATTCCGGGAAACTGTTCCGGCAACGGGTGCTCCCAGGGATCCCGGTAAGCACGCGTTAAAAGGGCTGTTGCCTCTGCATCGTTTACAATAATCCGCTTCCCGGGGTCATAGACAAGGGGTCTGTTGGTTTCCATAGACAGGTTCGCCAAAATACAACTGGCAGTTGAGATATGGCCCTGTTCTATATCAGCTACCGGAAGGGTTCCTTTTTCAATGGCTGCAAGAAAATCCAGCATATGCAGGCGGGTAGCCGGGGCGGCATTAAGTTCTATATCTTTTTCGGTTAAATCTTCAGGGTATTTCTCCTTTTCGTAAAGGACATCAAAATGGATGGGTTTGCCGTCTCCGTGCGGAACAAAATCTGCCTGCATGGTGCTTCCGGACAGCGTGCCCTTGTCGCCATAAAGTTTAAACGACCAGGGGTATTCGGGGTCGGCCGGAGTTCCCCAGGAGCGATGCTGCCACACACAATTTATTTCCGGGTAATCAAAGATGGCTGTCTGGGTATCGGCAATATTCGATTTTCCACCTTTTTGAACATAGATGCCCCCTGTGGAGGTAATTTTATCCGGCCATCCAAGGTCAAGCATCCAGCGTACGGTATCAAGCATATGCACACACATGTCGCCCATGATGCCGTTGCCGTATTCCATAAAGGTTCGCCACCATCGTTTATGGGGCAGCCCGTCGTATGGTCTGAAAGGTGCCGGGCCCGTCCACATTTCATAATCAAGGAAGTCGGGTACCGGTTCAACCGGCGGGTTGCCGTCTGCCCGCATGTGGAAGTAGCAGCACATGTCCACATGGGAAACCTTGCCCAGTAAACCGGCATCCACTATTTGCTTCTTAACGTCTATCAGGTGGGGGGTGCTTTTACGCTGGGTTCCTACCTGAACAACCTTGTTGTAGTGCCTGGCCGCAGCTACCATAGCCTCGCCTTCCATCACGTCGACACTTATAGGTTTCTGTACATATACGTGGGCCCCGGATTTCAATGCTTCAATACATTGTAACGCATGCCAGTGGTCCGGTGAACCGATCAAAACCAATTCCAGGTCTTTTTCGGCCAGCATTTCGCGATAGTCTGTATAGATTCTGGGTTTTTTCCCGGATTTCTGCCTTGCGGCAACCATTTCGGCCGCTTCCGTCAGGAATCTTTTATCGGGGTCACATAGGGATATCACTTCAACATTCGCAACCTGCATTAGTCGGAAAAGATCGCTTTTCCCATACCAGCCAGCACCTATAAGCCCGACCCGCCAGGGCTTGTCCCTGTTCATAAGTTCAAACCCGTACGAACCAAAGGAAGATAGTACCGCGGCGGCTGTTGCACCTTTCAGGAAGTTTCTCCTGTTGATGTTGAATATTTTGGAATCCATGCGATGAGTTAGTTTGATTAGCAGAGATGAAATATAAATATTATTCGCATTTAAAACTGATACAAATTTGTTAGATTTTTTCGCATTCAATCAATATTAGGCCTGTATGGTCGGTTTTTGTAAAGAACAGGTATATTGAACCGCCTTCCGCTATACGGAACCTTTTACGAATTTCGGCCACAGTCAGTGGAAAATTCCTGGTACTGATATTAGCCTTGTCATAGGCCAGGTCCCTCATAACAGTACGGGAAAAGGATTCCGTTTTCCGGATGTGAAAGGCCCTGCCAGGAAAATCTACAGGAACCGCGGAAGTGTATAAATGGGAGTGCAGGTGCAGCTTTGCCAGCCCGAAGGCCTTTCCGAGCGAAAGAAACCCACCCGATTTCATGATGGCTGCATTGGGTTCGTACAGATAAGATAAGGGCTCGGAATAATTGCTCTCGCCCTCTTTCTCCTCCGACTTGGTGAAGGTGAAAAACTGTCTGCCCCCCGGAAGCAGGTTGACGGTGTGAATTACCGGCTCCCCGCTAAACCCTTTTTCTATCAACCACAGCACCTCTTTCACTTCGTTGGATACCGCAACAATATGGATGTCCCTTACATATTGCAATTCGAGCAGGCCCGCATGAAGGTCGAGCAGCGGGGAGGTTTTAACCAGGATAAGGGAAGCGGAGTTGAGCAGGGTCGGCAACTGCCCCGGAACATCCGGATGGCAATCGGAAAGCAGGAATACCCGTTTCCCTTCCCTGCTCCTGCGTGAAGGGTCTATGTATATCAGGTCTGCAACCGGTTTTTTTTCTTTCAGCCACGCGAGCCCGTCTCCGTAATGACAGCTAACATTAAAAGCGCCTAATTGTTTCAGATTATGGGCCGTAATTTCCGCAAGTTGCTGGTCTGCTTCCCAATAAACTACTTCTCTGGCGTTTTTGGAGAAATAGTAAGTGTCTACCCCGAACCCCCCGGTTAAATCGAATATTGTTCGCATCTGAAGCAATGATGCCTTATAGGATGCGGTTGCTTCTGATGAACTTTGCTCCAGATTGCGCTTGTTGGGGTAATATATGGAAGATGCGGCATACCAGCCGGGAAGTTTGGGTGCTGCTTTCTTTCTGGATGCAATCTGCTCTGCAAGCTCCTTAGAACTAACTCCCGGGAAAGGGCTTTCCTGTAAAAGCAATCGGTAAATGTCTGCCTCCTCATTTTCCCTGATATAATCCTGAACATCGGTA
>CAYSVQ010000094.1:0-12866 GCA_964434565.1 uncultured Flavobacteriaceae bacterium
GGTGGCATCGGTGATCAAATGATGGATATTCAGATACCATATGAACCGATTCGCGGGAAGTATTAAAAGGGCCGAATCAAAAACTGGCTGTGCCAGGTCGAATACGTGCCTGCTTCGCTTATTGATCCATGAATTTGCCTCAGATGCTCCTCCTGTTCCGTTAAAATCTATCAACGGCAATTCAAATGAGTAATCTTTCAAGACAAATTGGAAAGGTTCTGAATTTACTTCCCCGAAAACGGTCCTCAATGAATCTGTCTTGCGTATCAGTTCCTGAAAGGCCATTTGGAATACGGTACCATTCATATTTCCAAACAATTCAAAGGTATGCACCATATTATAAAGCGGAATATCCGGATGCATCCTCTGCCCGAGCCATATAGAAAGTTGGCTTTGTGTCAACCCCAGTTTCTTACTCTTATTGCTTTTCATATCTTGAAACAATCCGCTAACTTATTTCTTCAGATAAGTCCAGATATGGCTCACTGTCATAAAATTCTCAATGGTCATATCTTCGGGAGGGATACTGACATCAAATTCATTTTCCAAAAAAAGGATCAGCCGCATCATCCCAAGAGAATCCAATATCCCTGAACCAAGCAGATCGTCTTCTTCGGTAATTTCACCGTTAGGTTGCCCATGAGTGAGTTGTTCCCTGATATAATTTAGTATAATCTCATTCATAAGGTTGTTCGCTTAGCAATTCTTTTATGTGCCGGCGGTCTATTTTCTCAGACCGGGTTCTTGGAAAGTAGGGAATCACCAAAATCCTTCGGGGAATGGCATAGGGAGGCAGATTATTCCGGCAATGCTTAAGAAGTTCGGTTTGTTCAGGGTTCGATTCAGGCAGGGGTACCACCGCCGCGAGAAGTTCCTTTTCCCCGGCAAGGTTCTCCGTGGTAATGACCACCGCGTCCTGCACCCCGCGATGCATTTTAAGGATGGCTTCAATTTCATCCAGCTCTACCCGGTACCCCCTTATTTTTACCTGGCTATCCTTTCTTCCGAGCAAAACCAGCAACCCTTTATCATCCTGCTTAACAATGTCGCCGGTGCGATAGAATAACTGCTCCTGCCCCGCAGCGTCCATTACTCTGAAATACGACTTTCGGCTCAGTTCCGGGTTATTCCAGTAACCCTTCATCATCGTTGCAGAACGGATGACCAATTCGCCCGCGGTACCCGGGGCTGCCACTGAATCATCATTCGAAAGGATTTTATATTCCGTATTTCCCCATACCTTTCCTATGGGGATTATATCATCAATTCCGAGTGAGGTTTCCAAATTAAAATAGGTGCATTGGTTTACTTCAGCAGGGCCATAAACATTTGAAAATCGCGCTTGTGGCCAAATCTCCATCAGGGATGCGAGGTACTTCGGGGCAAAATGTTCGCCTCCAAAAAGCACCCACCTTAGGGCACTCAGATCCCGTTTTTCAAGTACCCCATGCAACAATAATTGCACAAGGGCCAGTGGTACAGAATACCAGATACTTAGTTTCTCCTGTTCGATAAGCACGGAAAGGCTTGCAGGCAGTTTGGTATATGCATCCTTGATGATTACCGTGGTCGCACCTGCCAGGGGAGCGGTAAAATATCCGAATGTAGAAATATCAAAATATAGCGGGGCATGATTACCAACCCTGTCATCCGGGGTTACTTTATACAGATCAACGGAGAGCCGGGCATAGCTCAACCCGCTATAATGTGTATGCATGATACCTTTTGGGGTGCCGGTTGTGCCGGAGGTATACATGATATATGCAAGGTCCTGTTCGAGGATATTCACATGCTTATAGGAATCCGGAACAATCGAAAAAACCTCATCCCAGGAGCAGGAATGCCGCAGCCCGTTTACCTGCAGGCCGATGACCGATTCAAGATTGGAGTTTTCCGCTATTTGCAGTAGTACGCTCGTTTTTTGAAGGGGGGTTGTTACCAGGCATTTAATCCCGCAATCCCTGAGTAGAAAGGATATTCGCCCAACCGGTGCAAGTGGATCCAGGGGAACAAATACTGCGCCGGCTTTCATTATTCCGTAAACTGCTATGGCAGATTCAAGGCAACGGTTCATGAGTATCGCAACCCTGTCGCCTTTGTTAATGCCATATGATCTCAAAAGAAAGGCAAGCTGGTTCATCTTCACATTCATTTCCTGGAATGTAAAGGCGTCAGAGCCACACCTGAATGCCTCCTTCTCAGGGTACATTCCTGCAGAATTTTCTATGATATGTGGAAGGGTGTATATCAATTTTTTATCTCGATTGGTTTCATTATAAATACCAGGTATCCGTTAAATGCCGAGAAGCTCCGAGATGATATTTCTTTGAATATCTGATGTGCCCGCATACAACACCCCGCCAATGGCATCCCTAATATCCCTTTCTACCTCATTTTCAGTCAGATAACCACTACCACCCATGCAGCGAAGGGCATCCATACTCGAAGCCAGGAAGCTCTCACTCAACTGCAATTTCAGTATGGCAGCTTCCATCATGGCCGATTTTCCTGTGCTTTTCAACCAAGCCACTTTATAAAGGAGCAGCCTGGAGATCTCCAGCCGTAATTTCATATTTGCGATCCTGTTGGAAACCGACTGAAATTCACCTATGGGTTTACCAAATTGCCTGCGCTGCCTTACGAATCTTACAGTTTCATCTAACTGCCTTTCCATGGCGCCAAGCTGGCTGGCAAGGATACTACAGCGGTCATATTCGAGGGAATGCACCATAATACTCCAGCCGGCACCTTCCTCACCAAGGCGGTTCTCTTCGGCAACAAAACAGTTTTCAAATTGCAATTCCCCTATGGGAACTGTACGCAGGCCCATTTTCTCCTTATTCGGTCCGGCCAGAAAACCCCCGCTGCCCTTTTGCACTAAAAATCCTGAAATCCCCCATTTTCCAACCGCAGGATTGGTTTTTGCAAAAACAAGGGCAACATCCGCTATGGGGGCAAGGGTAATGAGCCGCTTCCTTCCATTTAGAAGATAGCCCCCGGCCACCTTTTCAGCTACCGTCTCTAAATTGAACACATCGGATCCCGCATTTGGTTCGGTGAGTGCATGACAACCGATCCATTCACCCGAGGTCAGACGAGGGAGGAATCTGGATTTTTGAGACGGGGTGCCAAACCTGGCAATGGGTAACTGAACCGTCCACATTTGCGCATTCAAACCAAATGTAAGGCCGTTATCCCTGCATCCATAGCCCAAGGCTTCCATTGCCAACGTGCCGATGAGGATATCTATTTCCTCCGTTTTTCCACCGAATGTCGCTGGGGTTGCCAGCTTCAATATCCCGAAATCCGCACATTTTTGCCAGTTCGCTCTGGAGAATTCACTGGCTCCGTCTCTTTCAGTGACCGAATTGCCTAATGACTCTTTTGCAAACTGAAGCACCTGCTTCTTGTAGGCGACCTGTTCTGTTGTCCAAGTAAAATCCAAAGTTATAGGGGTATTGTTTTGTTAAAGCTCAGTAACAGCCACCGTAAAAGACTCTAAGTTAAGCCTTACAGTAATAGGTTATCAAATCCTTGCCAGGTTACTGAACTAGTATTTACCTAAATTTAACGAAAATACCTGTTGGCAGACCTCGTACGCTCATGGAATTACGTCCTACATCGAAATCAACTTTCCAAAACCTCTGGCGCCACCAGCATTCTCATAAGGATTGGAGACAACTGCTGCCGCGGATCATAATTATTCTTGCCATTTTCATGGCACTGGACAAATCTCTGATCATCATTACAGACTTGCCCGCCGATATCTATTACCAGCCGTTACTCTCTGGTGAAATTCTGAAAAATGTTTTCCATCGGCTCTACCTGGTGCTTGTCGCGCTTCTGATCATACCTTTTATCCTGAGGAAACTCCTTCTCCGCTGGAGTGCGTTCGAAAAAGGGAAAACCATCAGGATCCTGCTTTTTAGTGCAGCGCTTATGTTATGCTGGAAATATGTGACCGCTGATTACAATTATTATTTAAATAGCTGGTATCTCCCGACTCGTATAATCCTCGCTCTTTTGGCTTTCCTGATCCTTTGGCGTCCTTTTTTCCTGTTGCCTTTTCTGGTCGCCCTGCTTACTATAATCGGGCAGTACCAATTATTGCCCGTTTACTCTCTTGCCGCGGAGTCCCTGCTCATCCGCAGCCAGGTCTTGTTTATGAGCTTCTTCATTATCCGGGTAGTAGCCAATTATTTCAGCTATGAAGAATTCATATTTCTTCTCGGCTGCCTTCTTGGTGCACATTATTTTGTGTCGGGCATCCTTAAAATAAACCCGGAATGGCTGCTATATGATAACATACCGTATTTGTTGCCTAATATCTATACCAGCGGTTGGTTAGCACATCTGAGTCCGGAGAATATTTCTTCCATCACCAAATACGCGGGATGGGTTAATGTGCCAATAAAGCTATATACCATCACCATTGAATGCGGCATGCTTTTGATATTCCTTAACATTAAAATTACAAGATTCCTATTAGCCGGTGCTATTATTTTTCATTTAGGGATCTTTCTCATGTCCGGTATTTTCTTCTGGATGTGGATCCTATTTTTAATAGTTATTATTATTTATGTTTTCAAGAGTAATGACGCGCGGATCAAGCGACTCTTTCGACGGAGCTATCTACTGCTTTCTATTCCTCTTATAGCCCTGGGTGAATTCTGGTGTAATCCGGTTGGCCTGGCCTGGCATGACAGCGCCATTAATTACACTTATAAGTTCGAAGCCGAAATGGACAACGGAACAAGGCACCTCCTGCCCCCGGATTTTTTCTCCCCCTACTATTACCAGTTTACCCTGGGGAATTTTAAATACCTGAGTCCTCATAAGCTGTTACCTGTAGTTTGGGGTGCTACCAACGCCACTACCGGCAGGGGCCTTCGTAATTCTCCGACTATATCCAATGCCCTGGAATACGAACAAAAGGCAGGAAGACATTTTGAAGACCCCGATAAAAAAATATTTTTGGAAGGCTTCGTACAACAATTCGTGGGTAACTGGAACTCACAAAGGGACAAGCGCCATTATATAAAATACCTCCAGCCGCCCAGATTACTGCTGAATTTCCCAACAAAATCTAGCGTCCCTACTGATAATAATATTGTTAATATCAGGGTTTTGGAAATTACCTCGTACTATTCAGATGCCCATGGCTATAATATAATCCGTACCAGGAATATAGGAGAAATTGCAGTCTCCGTGGTCAATGCCGGGTTGGAATAAGCTCAGCATATAAAAAGTGATAGGGGTTTTTAGCATCCTGAGAAATATTCTCCAGTGCAACTTCCAAACCTATATTGAACTTTTCAGCCAATTCCATGAACAGTTGCATAACCACCTGATCTTCCAACGCCCAGCCCGTTGAATCAAAGACAGAGCGGCTGTTTCGAATATCCGGATAAGCGTGAAAATTTTGAATGAGGGTAACCCAATCCGGGCCTATTTCTTCTGGCCGAAGTTGCTGACATTCTCCTTCTAACAAGGCTTGTTCGAGGAAATCCGGGCATACTAGTGACTGCCGGAGTAAATCCGGGGGGAGTTCTGTTTTTCCCGGGAAATCAGAACCGATAGCGTTGATATGTATTTGCGGGTTCGTATGTAATCCGGTAAACAGGGGACCCTCACCAACACCTATGGAAGTACCAGTACACACAATATCCGAATCGAGCATTATTTGCTCAAAATCAGCCGGGATGATATCCATGCTTAAGTGCAGCATGGATATCCGATCCCTGAATGATCTCATTACATTTTCATCCTTATCGTATATTAGTACCCGCTTGACTGAAAACACCCTGGATAGGGCATGAAGTTGCGTAACCGACTGGGCGCCACAACCTATCAAACCCAAAACAGCACTATTGGGATGGGCCATAAACCTGCTTGCCACAGCAGACGCGGCCCCGGTACGCAGGGCCGTTAGCAGAACGCCATCGGCAATCCCTTTCAAATGGCCGGAGCCGGTATCATAGGCATAAATAGAAGATAAAATTGTAGGGATGCTAAACTTAGCAGGGTTTTTTGGATGATAGCCTACCACTTTTATCACAACTTCCCGGTCTTTGCAATGAACCGGCATCCATTCGATAAGCCCGGGATTATCCGATAAATAATTAAACCCGGACCTGACCGGAATCTCTATTTTATTTGGCTGATATTCAGCAATAGCAATGTTTAAGCGCTCAATAAGCAGATCCATCAAAGGGTCTAACCCAAAGCGCTCAACGATATCAATAACATGCTGCCCTGTAAGGATAAGGGTGTTCCTGGTAATATCAATCATTGAGGTATAGTGTTCTTAACCGTATAATTGCATTCCTAATGTAATCAATTTGATTCATATCGCCAGTGATAGCAATACTGAATCGACAAACGGTTGGTTCTCCAAGTCCTAATGCTTAATCTACTCTGGGTAAATTAGCCGTTAATCGGATATATTTAGAAATGCGGGCTTTTTTTTATTATTTGGAATATTGCATCAGGTCATGGAGGAATTACAATTCTAGAGGTGCGATTACCGGACACAATCAAATAAGGCTATATGAAAATTAAAATGTTGGTTTTTTGTGCGATCACCATGATGTTTGCGCCCCTCGCATTGCATGCGCATGCCCCTAACCAGAGTTATATCTTCCTGAGGATTTATGAAAAAGACGGGATAGAAGGACGCTTTGAAATCAACCTGAGGGAAGTTAACAAAGTGTTCGGCCTCAATCTTAAAAACGGCGCCACAGAAGAAGACCTTGTACCTTATCTTGAGGAGATCAGGTCCTACCTGGCTAATCACAGTGCATTTTCATCCCTGCTTGGGGAACATAAAATCCGGTTTCGCGATATTGGAATTTTTCGCAGCAACCTTGGCGATTTTTTACAGGTATATTTTGAACTGGAGAACACGGATACCCTGCCCACTGAATTGGAGGTAAGTTATTCAGCTGTTTTCGATGAAGTTCCCACTCACCGGGCTTTTCTGGTAGTGGAGTACAACTGGCGGGCAGGGGTTATCAATAACGAAGCAAATATTTCACTCTATTTTCAGCCTGAAGAAACAACGGATACCCTATCCCTTAAAGACTTTTCCGTCTGGAAAGGTTTTAAAACCATGGTGAAACAGGGGATTTGGCATATTTGGATCGGTTTGGACCACATCCTCTTCCTGATAGCCCTGATCCTTCCGTCTGTGGTTCGCAGAACTGCCAACACAAATTCCGGAACGCAGGCTACAGCCTTAAATACCGGTAACCGAAGCTGGGGGTGGCAGCCCGTACCAAGGTTTAAACCTGCCTTTATTTACATTATCACCGTGATCACTTTTTTCACCATAGCACATACCATTACCCTAACGCTGGCCTCACTTCAGCTAATTACCCTGCCATCCCGCCTGGTGGAAAGTGTTATTGCGCTTTCTATCGGATTGGCCGCATTTCATAATATTCGCCCCATTTTTAAAGGTCGCGACTGGATCATAGCTTTTGTTTTTGGCCTGTTCCATGGTTTCGGATTTGCAACGGTCCTTGGCGATCTGGGGCTTACTGCAGAGTTCCTCAGCCTTTCCCTGCTGGGATTCAATATCGGGGTCGAAATCGGACAGGTTGTTATTATTGCCCTGATCTTCCCGGTATTGTATCTGTTCAGAAAGGCTGAATTCTACCCCAAAGTACTCGTATACGGTTCTGCCCTTTTGATACTTGTTTCCGTTTATTGGTGCATAGAACGCGGATTTGACATAAATTTAGGAGTGGAAGATTACCTCCGGTCCGCGGCTTATAAAATAGCTGTCTTCCTGGGATTGAGATAGCAATTAATAACTATGTTTCTGCAGGAACGGAAGGATCAATCCCAAAATGCTATGTTAAAATGAATGCATCCGGAAAGAACATGTCGCTTTTGGCACAATGGAAGACCAAACGGAACCCCGGAGATCTGCGGGGTGCCCTGTCCAAAGCCCCTTCCGGTGCCCTGATTCCGCTTAGCTACGGACAGCAACGGATCTGGTTTTTACAGCTTTTATACCCGGAAAATTCCTTTTACAATTATACGGAGTCGTATAGCCTGTATGGGAAGCCTGATGCAGCCCTGCTTAAAAGGAGCCTTCAGTTATTGACAGACTCCCATGGAATCCTGCGTACATCCTTTCATATTGAGGATGGCCAAATTACCCAAAGAATTGAGCCGGATGTTAAAGTGGATCTGAAGTTCTATGATTTAAGCAAATTGAACAGGGAATCCGTCGCTTTGGAGAAACAGCGAATACTGATGGAATCGGCCGGAACTGTTTTCGCTTTAAACCTTGCCCCGCCAGCCCGCTATACCCTTATTAAAATACAGGAAGGGCATTTTGAGCTGCTGATCAGCATGCATCATATGCTCACGGATGCTTGGTCCATGGAGCTTTTCAGGGAGCAGCTTTGTGCCATTTATACGGGCCTTACTTCAGGCAACAGGATACTTCCCCGGGTGGGAGAACTGGAATATGTGGATTTTGCCTATTGGGAACGATCTCTGCCCATAGATACCGCCAAACTACATTACTGGAAGGAAAAATTGTCTGGCGAAATCCCGGTATTGAACCTACCCGCCGATTACCCAAGGCCAGCCCGCCCCTCCTTTAAGGGTGCTCAGAGCAGGCATACTTATTCTCCGGAATTTTCATCCGCAATCCTGAGTTTTTCCAAAGCTTTAAAAATCACCCCCTATACCTTGTTCCTAAGCCTGTTTTATGTACTACTGTACCGCTATACACGACAGAAGGATATACTTATAGGTTCGCCGGTATCTAAAAGAAACGCTAACTCCCTTGAAAAAATGCTGGGTTTTTTCAGTGAAACCCTGGTACTTCGAACAGAAATAACACCGGATCTTTCATTCCAAGAGTTCGCCGAACTGGTCCGGGAGACCACCCTTAATGCCTTTTCAAACAAAGAAGTTCCCTTTGACCTGCTCGTAAGGGAATTGCAACTGACAAGATCCCTGGAGAGCAATCCATTGTTCCAGGTTATGTTCCTTTACCATTCATACACAGGGAGCGACAAGCTTGGCCCGGAGTTGACCCTTGAATCTGATTATCCCGATACCGGGGTTTCCAAATTTGATTTAACGCTCTTTGTATTTGAAAAAAGGGGTATTCTTACTACCATGTTCGAGTACGCCACCGATTTATTCCATGAAACCACCATAACAAGAATTCAGCAGCATATGAAGTTACTGCTGGAACAAATAATCCCGGCACCGGAAGTAAAAATTGGCAAAATACCCATGATTTCAGCGGAAGAAATGGATTTTTTTCACAGAATCAACCGCATGGAAGCACACCCGTTTACCAATTATTTATCCATCCATCAGCTTATAGAAAAGGTATCCATGCTATACCCCGCCAGGAAAGCCCTTGTAATGGGGCAGGAATCGGTCTCCTATCGGCAGTTAAACAGCTTGAGCAATAAGGTGGCTTCTGCCATCCTTGAACATACATATGGGGATAATCTCGTAGTGGGGCTATGCATAAATCGTTCGGTGGAACAATATATAGGCATGCTCGGTATCCTGAAGGCCGGCTGCGCCTACCTCCCACTGGATCCGGAGAGCCCTGTCGCCCGTAATGATTTCATGCTCACGGATTCGGAAGCCGCCCTTGTACTAAGCACGGCCGATCTGGCTGACTTATTTGACTATAAAAAAAAGCTTTTGTTCCTTGACGAAATCCTGGTTAATGAAAAGGCTTCGCATCCCACTTTCCCTGTTGGATCGGGAGAAAAGCTGGCTTATATTATTTACACTTCCGGAAGTACGGGCAACCCTAAAGGTGTACCCATTTCCCATCGCAACCTTCTCGCTTCTACGGGGGGAAGGCTGCAATTCTACCCTGATAATCCGTCTTCTTTCCTCCTTATGTCGGCCATAACATTCGATAGTTCCAAGGCAGGTATTTATTGGACCCTTTGTACGGGAGGCACCCTGGTAATAGCCGGTAAACATGCGGAACAGGATGTGGCCGGGATTGAAGCGCTCATAAAAGAGAACGCGGTAACCCATACACTTATGTTGCCTTCGCTTTACCAAATGCTGTTACGCTATGCGAATCCTAAAAATTTAAAGGCCCTGGAAACGGTAATAGTTGCCGGGGAATCCTGTACCCCCTCCTTATGCCGGATGCATTTTGAAAAGTTACCACACGCATTGCTTTACAATGAATATGGTCCTACAGAAGCCACCGTCTGGTGCGTTGCTCACAGGCTTAGCAAGCGTGATGCCGAAGGACCTGTCGCTATAGGAAAACCGGTGGCACAGGCAGAGGTATTTTTACTGGACCAGGAACTGGGCATTGTTCCGTATGGCGCTATAGGGGAGTTGTTTATCGGGGGAATCGGATTGTCCGGACGGTACATCAATAGGCCCGAACTAAGCATCACAACGTATATCCCCCACCCTTTTAATACCGGCAAGGACGCAAAATTGTATAAAACCGGTGATCTGGCACGTTTCAATAGCCAGGGGAACCTTATATTCCTAGGGAGAGCAGACCAACTGCTTAAAATCCGTGGATTCCGGATTGAGCCAGAAGAAATTGAAGCCATTATCGGGGAACATCCCATGGTAGAGCGTGTCGCAGTCGTAGCCAGGGAACAAAACAGGACTAGGGAGATACCCCTCCCGGGAACGGCAAATACCGATGACCTTATCAAATACCTTGAGAACCATTTCCAGGAGAGTCAACTGGATGAACTCCTGAAATCTGTTGAATCTCTCAACGAATCCGAAAGATTGTTGCTATTGCAACATATGGAACATCAACATTTTTATCCCAAAATTCCCGACAAATGAAGAAAATAAAAAGAACCAGGGATTTTGAATTGTCATTGGAAATAAGAGGGGATGATTTTATTAGACCCCCCCGCGACGCCCAAAGGAATGCCGTACTCAACAGGGCAATGAAAGAATTTGCGGCAGATCTTGAGGCGCTGCACAGGGAAACCATGAATTTTGTTCCCGGCAGGGAGTATAATGTTATCAACTCCGACAGGCAGAACAGATCCTTGCCAGATCAGGAAATCATGGAAGACTGGCTGATTCCGGTTATGGAGGCGATGGCCGGGGTGGTTGCAGAGAATGGAGGTGATATTCTGGAAATTGGCTTTGGCAGGGGTATTTCGGCAGATTTCATCCAGACACAAAATATCGTTTCGCACACTGTCATAGAATGCAATGACATGGTGGTCCCTGTTTTTAAGCAATGGAAAAATCAATACCCAGGCAGGGATATTAGATTTATACATGGATTATGGCAGGATACGATCCGAGACATTGGCCTGTTTGATGGCATTTTTTTTCATACTTACCCTCTCAACGAAGATGAATACATGAATTATGTAAATGGCAGTATTACGTTCGCGGAACATTTCTTTGAACACGCAAGTCGCCACCTGAAAAAAGGCGGGGGTTTCACCTATTTTTCAAATGAGATTAATTCTTTGAGCAGGGAACACCAGCGAAGGTTGTTAGGGTATTTTTCGTCCTTCACCGTGAGGGTGGTCCCTTTGATATTACCCCAGGATGTGATGGATACCTGGTGGGCAGATACCCTTGTGGTGATCAAGGCTATAAAGTAATGAAGCAGGAACTAAAGGACAGGATCCAAAGGCTCACTGAAACACAGAGACAGATGCTTTTGTACAAAGCATCCGGGCTAACCAGCGCGGTGCATTCAGCACCTGAAAAGGCCGGGAGATTAGTCGCATATGTAACACCCAGGGACGGTTTCGATTCTGGCGACCTTAAAGATTTTCTTAAGGTTAAGCTTCCCTCCTACATGATCCCTGATGAGATTTTTATTATGGATAAGTTTCCGACATTGCCCAACGGGAAGATCAACAAAAGGGCCCTGCAGTCAGCCGGTGAAATTAAACCTGCCAGGAACATCGAAGGTTCGGCTGAATCAGCAATCGAAAAGCAACTGATAAAAATCTGGGAGGAGGTTTTGGGTTTTGAGCCAATAGGACGAATGGATAATTTCTTTGAAATAGGCGGGGATTCCATCCTGAGCATTCAAATAATGGCGAAGTCGAGGAATGCCGGCTTATCTTTTAAACCCAACGACCTTTTTGAAAACCAAACCATTGCCCAACTTGCGAAACTTCCTGGGGTTGGCAAAAAGGGAGAACGCCCCGTAGCGGATATAGATGGAGAAATCCTATTGACACCCATTCAGCACTGGTTTTTTGAAACCCATAGGATTGCGCCCCATTTCTGGAATCAAATCGTGGAGGTATTGGGGGTTAGTTCCGTTAAGCCTGATGGGTTGGAGGAATTAATTCAAAACCTGGTCCGGAATCATGAAGGCCTGCGGATGGGATTTGTTCGGGAAAAGGACCAATGGAAAGCCAAAGTGACATACATGGATCCCAAAGCAGTTTTTAAACGTTTCAAACCGGGTTTTAATGATTCAACGGAAGTACAGAACAGCAGGATCGCTGAGTTAATTTATCAGGATCAGGAAAGTGTTTCCCTGGATTCGGGCGGATTATTCCGTGCGCTGTATTTTGAGTGTGAAGGTGCCCAGACAAATAAATTATTCCTTATCGCCCACCACCTGCTGGTTGATATGGTCTCCTGGAATGTAATACGGACGGATATCGCTAAAGGTTTCGGCCAAATCCGGTCGGGCGAGGCTGTGGTTTTTGAAGATAAAAAAGATTCGGTAAAAGCTTGGGGAAAGGAAGCTCATGCCTATGCTAATTCAACGGGAGTTATGGATGAATTACCATTCTGGGATAAACAATGTCGTAATATGCCTCCCCTGCCTTTTGACCTCAAGCCCGATTCCCCGGTATTTGAGGAAAAATGCATTGAAACCCTTTTATTTT
>CAYSVQ010000095.1:0-41072 GCA_964434565.1 uncultured Flavobacteriaceae bacterium
ATTAAAGATATCTTCAACCGTACACCCGCGGCTCAGGTCATTAACTGGTTTCCTCAATCCCTGGATCACAGGACCTATAGCCAGGGCGCGGGTTTCACGCTGTACGGCCTTATAGGTATTGTTCCCTGTATTCAGATCCGGAAAAATAAATACGGTGGCCTGCCCGGCTACTTCCGAATCGGGCATCTTCGCCCGGCCTACCTGAAGGTCAACGGCGGCGTCATATTGTATGGGACCTTCCACCTTTAGTTCGGGCTTTAACTTCCTTACCAGGTCGGTAGCCTTGCGAACCCTGTCCACATCCTCCCCTATCCCCGAAGTACCGGAAGAATAAGATAGCATTGCAATACGGGGTTCTATCCCAAAGGCCCTGCTTGTTTCGGCTGAGGAAATAGCGATCTCCGCAAGCTGTTCGGCCGTTGGGTTGGGGTTGATTGCACAATCGCCGTATACCGAAACCCTGTTTTCCAGGCACATGAAAAAAACGGAGGACACTATAGAGACCCCTGGTACGGTCTTTATAAACTGAAGCGCCGGTAGAATGGTGTGCTGGGTAGTATGAACAGCCCCTGAAACCATGCCGTCTGCATGGCCCATATGTACCATCATGGTTCCGAAATAAGATACATCTTCCATCAGGTCCCTGGCCATGGCAAGGTTTACATTCTTGTGTCGCCGTAATCTATGCAGCTCCTCCACATAGGCATCAAAATAAGGTGAATTCACGGGGTTAATTATATGGATTCTGTCGAGGTCCAGGCCAACCTCTAATTTGCCAATTTGTTCACCAATAAGAGCGGGATCTCCCAATAGGGTGATCTCTGCGGCATCCAGGTCGGTAAGCTGCCTGGTTGCCCTGAGAATACGCGGGTCTGTGCCTTCGGGCAATACTATATGCCTCCTGTTGGCCTGGGCCCGTTTCAGCAGGTTAAACTGGAACATTCTGGGCGTGATGCCGCTACCTTTAAAGGCAGCGAGCTTTTCGGCAAGTTGATCCACCTCCACATAGGTTTCGAAATCCTTGATGGAAGCAAGGATTTTTTTCGTATTCCCCGCATAAATCTTAGATTGAATATTGCCGATCCGGTTGGTGATATCGTAGGTTCCCCCTTCAACTGAAATAATAGGGACAACCTCAGATAGGCCTTCTATTAGTCTTATAATGGTTTCTTCCGGGATAAGCCCGCCTGTTAGCACTATGCCCGATATGGCAGGGTAATTCGAGGAACTGTGCGCCTGGAGGGCACCCAAAATAATATCAGCCCTGTCGCCCGGGGTAATAACAAGGCCATTTTCCTTCAAATGCAGCAGATAGTTGCGCAATTGCATGGCGCCAACGCTATAATACCCAACCTGATTATGGAGAAAAGCATGGCCGAATAATACTTTCGCCTCCATACTTTCAACGATCTCCTTAATGGTAGGATTTCCTAAAACAGGGTTTAGGGGGATGGCATAGCCAAGTAGCCTGCCCGGTAATTGAGCCCTCATCTGCTTCAGGATGGCCGCATGGTTTTCAGCAGGCACCTTGTTGGCAACCACCGCCAGCACCTCAACCCCCTTGTCCATAAACGAGTCATACGCGATCAGGAGATGATCTATCAGTTCTCCCGGCGATTTACCCATGCCATTGGCAAGGATTATGGTCGGTATTCCGAGGTTCTTGGCGATCAGGACATTGATATCAAATTCGATAAGACTTCCTTCACCGGAAAAGCTTGTCCCTTCGACCAGCATAAAATCAAAGCGTTTTTCAAGGGCTTTGTATCTTTCAATGATCCTGCCGATAATTTCATCGTCCTGATCCCTGTTCTTTTTCCTAATCACATCGCTGCGCGTAAGCGCATAGGACTCCTCCGCTTCCTGTTCGAGCTTAAAAAAGCCTATCATCGTATTGATATGGTTATCGGTGTTACCGGGTTCCGGGTCATCAATAATAGGCCTGAAATAACCTACTTTCACCGTTTTTCCCAGCAACAACTGCATCATCCCAAGGGAAATGATTGATTTCCCACTGTTCGGTTCCGTAGTCGCAATATAAACCGCTTTATTCATGCAGATGGGTTTTCACTTTAAGGCAAAAGTAAAGGAATCTCAGGGTTCTGCGAAGAACATTAAAAGGCATCATAGTTTCTCACCGAATGCAAGGTCGCCTGCATCCCCCAACCCTGGAATGATATATCCCCTCGGGGTGAGTTCATCATCAATGGAGGCGATCCATAAGTGGGTATCCTCAGGAAATACCTGCTGCAAATAATCAACTCCGGCCCTGGATCCGATTACCGAAATAATGTGCAATTCTTCCGGCTGTCCATGCCCCTTCAGGGCTTTAAAGACATTCTCGAGAGTTTTACCGGTGGCAAGCATAGGATCGGTAAGTATAAGGGTTTTGCCCTCCAGACTGGGGGCGGCGAAATATTTTACAACCACTTCAAATTCATCACCTCCCCCGGGATGGTGCCTGTATGCCGAGATAAAGGCATTCCCGGCCCTGTCGAAGTAATTCAGCAATCCATGATGTAGCGGCAGGCCAGCCCTGAGCACAGAGCATAACACCAATTCGTTGGTGGGAAGCCGCATCTCCTTGGTACCGAAAGGGGTGGTGACTCTGCTCTCTTTATAGTGGAGTGTTTTGCTCATTTCATAGCCCAGTACCTCCCCTATCCGCTCTATATTGCGGCGAAATCGCATTGGATCTGTTTGGATGCCTGCATCCCGGATTTCAGCAAGGAAGGTATTGAGCAGCGAATTCTCAGTCTCAAAATTACGGATGATCATTAATATGGCTTTGCAATAAAAATAATTCATTGGGAGGAAACCGGGCCTGGTTTCCTGAAAAATGGTTTTTTTATGGTTTTTAGCATTAATGGATTCTCAACACCTCAGGGTAACTGTTTCCTGCAGCCGTGGGATCCGGGCATTCCATCCGAAATAATCCAGGATCTCGCTCCTGAAAGCATCCAGGGCAATAGGTTCACCATGTACAAGAAACACAGCTTCCGGAATATTTTTTATGCCACTCATCCAATCTAGCAACTCCTTTTGGTCTGCATGGGCCGACAGGCTCTCCAGGTGCTCGATCCGGGCCTTCACCTCATAATATTTGCCGAACAGTTTTAATTCGGAGGCACCTTCCAGCAATTGTCTGCCCCGTGTTCCTTCGGCCATATAACCCACAAGGAGTACCGTGGTATTGTGATGCCCAAGCAGCTGTTTAAGGTAGGTGAGCACCCGTCCGCCAGTAACCATCCCGCTTCCTGCAATGACAATCTTGGGTCGTGGATCGTCAATGGTTTCCCAGGTTTCCTTATAAGAACTGGTAATTTGCATATGATTGCACATAGCGTGGTAATCGTTCATCGGCAGCTTATGCCAGGTCTGGAATTCCTCAAAAACCGTCAGCACATTGCTACCCATGGGGCTGTCTATGATGATGGGGATATTGGGGATGGCGTTCTTCCGGTAAAGGCGCCAGAGCATGAACATCAGGGATTGGAGTCGTTCCACCGCAAAAGACGGGATGATTAGTGTTCCCCGTTCCTGTATAGTTCGGAGGACCAGGCCCGATAAAATTGCATCCACATCCTCGGCCGGATGAAGTTTATTGCCATAGGTACTTTCCACAAACAGGTAATCGGCCCAGCGGGGTTTTTGGGGGGGTGCCAGCAACTGGTCATCGGACCTTCCTACATCACCCGAGAACACGAACATTTTACCGTAAATCTCGAGTTCAATAAATGTAGCTCCGATTATATGGCCGTTGAGGTTGAACCTGCAGCGAATTTGTTTGGCCAGGATTATCCATTCGTCCTTTCCTACTACTGAAAAAAGGGAGATGGCCTTTTCCGCTTCCGTTGTGGTGTAAAGCGGTAAGGCAGGCTGGTGCTTGCTATAACCTTCCCGGTTGGCTTCATCGGCTTCTTCCTCCTGGATTTTGGCGGTATCTCTCAGGATAATTTCTGCGATTGCAAGGGTTGGGGGCGTTCCAAGGATACGTCCTTTAAACCCTTCAGCAACCAGTCTGGGAAGATATCCGGTATGGTCCAGGTGCCCATGGGTAAGAAGTACCAGGTCTATTTCACCCACATGAACAGGCAGTGGCTGCCAATTTAACTCACGCAGGGCCTTCAATCCCTGGAAAAGTCCGCAATCGATCATGATGTTGATTTCCGGGGTTTCCAGGTAGAATTTAGAACCCGTAACGGTTCCCGAAGCACCAAGGAAATACACTTTAACTTCTGGCATATTCGTTATTTTTACAGCCCGCACAAGGCCTGCACCTCGTTAAGGATCCTTTTTTTCCGTTCCCCGGAAATACCCAAATGATCTAGCAGATAACGGTCTTTATATAATTCCTTTAACAATACAACATCCCGCTTCAGTAAATAGTCTTTTTCCTTTCCGCTAAGCTGGCTGGTGACGGTAACAGGGTATAATCCAAGCTGGTCTATACGGTCTTTCAGTGCAGATTTGTCAGGATAGTTCCAACTAAGGAGGTATAGGCCCGTACAACTCCCATATGCTATGGCATCGCTGGTAAATTGGGTGTTGGTGACCACCCAGCCCGCACTGAGTGGAAGTTTCTTGCTATCGCCGTTCCAACGGGCTTTAATATCTATGTAACGGGACTGGATATATAGAGGCACCTTAACATCGCATTTTTTTGTGGCATCGCTATGGAATTTACACTCAACCATAATAGCCTGCCCGTTCTTTTCTGCCAGCACATCCACTTCATGGCTAACGCAATGGCCCTGAACCTTTTTACTTACGCTGGTTTTATATCCCGAATGACCAAGGATACGGGAAACAAAACGCTCGAACGGAAACCCGGTTGGGCCAAGTTCAAAAAGGGCTTGCTTCAGTTTATACCTCGAGGCAAAGACCGCCTTTTCTTTACGTAACAGGGAATAGGCCCTGTTATAAATCTCCTTTGTGGATATGCCCGGATAGAGTTCTTCCTTTACAGTTTCTAAAATCATTTCCACAACAGCTTCCCCCGCCCCGGATTTCTTAAGGGAAGCCCTTAGTTTATCAAATGAAAAAATGGATTTTTCCCCTGTAGACTTAACAATTTCTATTTTCGGTTCCTGCATAAGGGCGATACTAAATCCTCAGAATTAAAGAGATGGTGAATCAGCTGTTTAACCGATATCCGGTAAAATAAGCAAGGGCACCTTAGTGCTGAAAGCTACCTGCTTAACCACCGCCTCCCGGGTAAGCCGTTCCATAAATGAATGGCGGTAATGGATTAGGGCAATAATTTCTGCCCTTTCCTCCAGCGCAAAATTTTCAATTGCTGCTGAAAGGTCTGTAGCACGGTCGTCCTGATGAAAAGTATGGTCTATTCCTTGCAGTTTATCGATGAGCATTTCCCTGAATCCTTGTTGTTCTGCCGTCAACTTGTCCCCGCTTGTTATATGAAGAATCATCAGCCGGGCGTTCCAGGAAGTCAGGAGGGCCAGGAGATGTTGCAGTTGGTGTCCGCTAAAAGGATGGGTAAAATCCGAAGGAAACAGAACCTTTTTCAAAGTTTGGAAGTTATAGGCCTCCGGAACTACAAGCACAGGACAATTACGTACCTGGCGAATCACCCGCACGGTATTGCTACCCAGAAAGACTTCCTTAGCGCCGCCGGCTCCCTGGGTACCCATTACTATAAGGTCTGTATCTCGCTTTTTCAGTTGTTGCTCCAGGCCTTCAAGAAGGTCATCGGCCACGGCAGCCTTTTCAAAACTATGCCTGCTGTTGGTATGGTTGGCGGAAAGGTAATTCAGGATTTTATCCAGTTCGGTTTCAGAATGCTGCCCCATGGATTCATAAAGTACTGCAAGTCGCTCCTTGCCCTTTTCCCCGAGCAGGTCTGCAGCTTTGGGTTCAAAGGCATTATAGAGGATAAAGTTGCATTCTGCTTCGGCATATAACTTAAGCGCAGTAAAAAGCGCGTTCCAGGCGCTTTCTGAAAAATCGGTAGGTATAAGTATGGTACGCATTACATTTGTTAATTAAGCAACGAAAAGCTAAAGATACCTGCCGAAATGATTATCAGGGATGATATCGATCAGCCTCAGGATATCTCATAAGATACTAAAATGCCTTTACTTTCATGATGATAAATGGGATTAGTATGTTCTAGGGTTGAGAAAAGAGAAAAGTATTCCGATTTTTAACCTTATTACAGCACAGAATAGTTCGATTTTACCGCCCGGAGTTTTTCAATTTTCTATCTTGTGGCAATAAAATACGCCAGGTGAAAATGTCCATTGAAAACCATATTGAACACAGTTTACTGCGCCCTACTGCAACTCTTAAAGAAATAAAGCAATTATGTATGGAAGCCATAGAAAACAACTTTTATGGGGTATGTATACATGGTTGCCATACCCTTTTTGCCCGTTACCTGCTTCGGAGTACTGCCGTAAAACTGGTTACGGTAATAGGCTTTCCCCTGGGGACCGCAAGTACGGAAACGAAAGTGTTTGAAGCCCGAAACGCCATAGAAAACGGAGCCGACGAACTGGATATGGTGATGCATTTAGGGGCTTTAAAACATGGAGACGAGGCCTATGTTGTGCATGATATTTCACAGGTGAAAAAGGCCATGGGGAATCGGCCTCTCAAGGTAATCATTGAAAGTTCGGTCCTGGATGATGAAGAGATCCGGACGGCCTGCAGACTGGTTTTGGAATCAGGGGCGGATTTTGTAAAAACATCCACCGGTTTCGCGAATGGTGGCGCAACTCTGGAAGATGTGCGCCTGATCAGGGAAGTAGTGGGCGCCCGACTGGGAATAAAAGCTTCGGGAGGAATAGGGAAAAGGGAAACTGCTCTCGAATTCCTTGAAGCAGGGGCAACCCGCATAGGGACTTCCTCCGGGCCGGCATTGATGAAACAAGGCTAAAACAACTTCCCATGAGTATACACATATCAGCAGAGAAAGGAGCTGTTGCAGAAACCGTCCTGATGCCCGGAGACCCTTTAAGGGCCAAATGGATCGCACAAACTTTTCTGAAGGATGCGGTATGCTACAATGAAGTCCGTGGCATGCTTGGTTATACAGGTACCTACAAAGGCAGGCGGGTTTCCGTGCAGGGCAGCGGCATGGGCATCCCTTCCGCGATGATTTACTACCATGAACTCATCAATGAATACGGGGTTAAAAACCTCATCCGGGTTGGAACTGCCGGGTCTTATCAGAAAGAAATTGGCGTGAAGGATATTGTGCTCGCCATGGCGGCTTCCACCACTTCGGGTATCAATAATTCGCGCTTTATCAACTCAGACTATTCACCAACGGCGAACTTCGACCTGCTGATGAGGGCTACCCGTTATGCTGAAGAAAGGCAAATCCCCATTAAAGCGGGCAATGTGCTCTCTGCAGATGAGTTTTACGAAGATCATCCTGACGACTATAAATTATGGGCCGGATACGGGGTTCTCTGTGTGGAAATGGAAGCAGCCGGCCTGTATACGATCGCGGCAAAATATGGGGTGAAGGCGCTGGCCATCCTCACTATTTCCGATTCGCTAGTTACCGGCGAAAGAGCGTCTGCCGAAGCACGGGAAACTTCCTTCAATGACATGGTAGATATTGCCCTCAATATTGCCTAATCCCTGGAAAGATTAAACAGGTTAGCCGTAACAATACTTCGGGTTTATAACCAGAATCCTTCGGATCCATATGGTGCGCTGACCGAAGTTCGTTCCTCTGCAAAAAAGCTTTAAAATAGATTTCCTATTAATGACCGGGGTCATTTTAAGGCTCCCCGGGGATGCCTAATTTGACCGCTATTAAGGAACCTATTTAATTTACTGACATGAAACTACTACTGATTATCGCCTTTCTGCCTTTTTTAACCTGCGCCCAGGGGTTGCAGGCTTTTGATGAAATTGCTCCTTTTAGCGAAGGACTTGCCGCCGTAAGGAAAGGGAATCAATGGGGCTTTATAAATACCGGTGGCGACCTGGTAATCGAATTCCGGTCTGACCTTGTCTGGCAAAAGGATGCGGTTAAAAACAAGGCCGACGTTAGTGGTATCGCCTATCCCAGTTTTAAAAATGGGCGCTGCATGATTCAAAAGCAACTTGAAGAGGAAAAAATTGCCATCTATGGATTTATAGACACCGGCGGTAAAGTGGTTATCGAACCGGAATACCTCAACCTTACCGAGTTTGAGGGCGACCATGCCCTGGGCATACTCTTCACCAGGACCTTCCGGGGGGAAAACAATTTCGGGCTGCGGATCTATGATTACAAATTCAGTGAGGTAGTCATCAATACCGACGGGGAGATCATGAGGCTTATCGAACAAAGGAATAACATCCAGATGTCAGCCCGCCGCTATACCCTGCCAGAACTACATACCCGGATCCTTGCCAAAAACCTGCTTGCAGTAAAATCCCCGGAAAACAAATGGAAACTCCTTAAGGTAGCGTTGTAAAAATTCTGCAGGCATATAAACGGTTTATGTACCTTCCTGCTTCGGCTACAAATAGAAGATGACATTTACCAAATTCAACCTTAAAGGGCTCAGCCAGGAAGAAGTACTTCGTGCCCGAACGGAATTTGGCACCAATTCGCTGGTATTTAAAAAAGAGTATCCCTTACTCCGGATCCTCAAAAGCCTGCTTACCGAACCCATGGTGCTCCTTTTACTGATTACCTCTACCATCTATTTTATATTGGGGGAAACGGGAGACGGGCTATTCCTGGCCGTAGCCATTTTACTTGTTGCCGGGATTTCCCTGTTTCAGGACTACAGAAGCCGTACAGCCCTCAGGAAATTAAGTACCCTGACCCGGCCGCACTGCAGGGTTATCAGGGATGGGGCGGAGAGCGAGGTTGAAATAGAAGCATTGGTTCCCGGTGACACAGTTATTGTGGAACAGGGGGCAACGGTTCCAGCAGACGGTTCCATTCTTCACGCCAACGACTTTTCTGTTGATGAATCCCTGCTTACCGGAGAGTCCCTTGCGGTGTTCAAAAACCGGGAATCGGAAGACAATGCTGTATACATGGGGACCCGGGTTAGCAGCGGCCTGGCAATCGTACTGATTACTACTACCGGGAACAGTACCCGCCTTGGCCAAATCGGGAAAAGCATGGAGGATATCGCCGTAACCTCGACCCCCCTGGAAATCCAGATCAACAACTTTATCCGGAAGATGACAGCTGCAGGAATCGTAGTGTTTCTTCTGGTATGGGGCCTGAATTACTTCCGGTCATTCGACCTGCTCGACAGCCTACTTAAAGGATTAACACTTGCCATGAGTGTCCTGCCTGAGGAAATCCCCGTCGCTTTTACCACCTTTATGGCGCTGGGTGCCTGGAGGCTTATGAAAAAGGGGATTGTGGTAAAACAAATGACCACAGTGGAAACCCTGGGCAGTGCTACCGTGATCTGCTGCGATAAAACAGGGACCATCACCAAAAACCAAATGGCCCTTACAAGCCTGTACTGCCTGAAAACCGCATCCTTCGAGGACGCCTCCGCCGCTCCAGGCAAAGAGGCCCGGGAACTTATAAGTACAGCCATGTGGGCAAGCGAGCCCATTCCGTTCGACCCTATGGAAATTGCATTGCATGACTTGTACGGCAGAATTATGGCTGAAGCGGACCTGAGGTTGCAGTACAGGATGGTACATGAATATCCGCTGGGAGGAAAGCCACCTATGATGACACATGTTTTTGAGAATGAGCAGGGACACCGGATCATTGCCGCCAAAGGTGCTCCCGAGGCCTTTTTTGACATTTCAAACTTAAGCCGGGAAGACCTCCGGAAAGTCAGGGAAGCACTTGATTCCCTTGCCGCAAAAGGATACCGTATCCTTGGGGTTGGGGAGGCGTCATCGCAGGGAGATAACTATCCGGTGAAACAACAGGATTATAAGTTCAGGTTTTTAGGCCTGCTTGCGTTTTATGATCCGCCCAAGGAAAACATCAGACAGGTTTTCAAGTCTTTTAAAGATGCCGGCGTTGAAGTAAAACTTATTACAGGCGATAATAGCCTCACCACCGCGGCCATTGCAGAACAGATCCAATTTTCAGGAAGGGGCAGGATTCTGCAGGGCGAGGAGCTTCTCCAACTTTCGGCCGAAGAATTGCAGCAGCTTGTACAGGAAGTGCATATTTTCGCCCGTATGTTCCCGGAAGCCAAACTCCAGGTCATTGAAGCCCTAAAGGCAAACGGAGAGATAGTAGCCATGACCGGCGATGGGATTAACGACGGTCCGGCCCTTAAAGCTGCACATATCGGGATCGCTATGGGCAGGAAAGGTACCTCTATAGCAAAAGATTCGGCCGCCCTGATCCTCCTCGAAGACGACCTTTCGAAGATGGTGGACGCAATAGCCATGGGGCGAAAAATTTATGACAACCTTAAAAAGGCCATCCAATATGTGATCTCCATACATATCCCCATTATCCTGATCGTTTTCCTGCCCCTCGCCCTGGGATGGGTATATCCCAATATTTTCTCGCCCGTGCACATTATCCTGCTCGAACTGATTATGGGGCCAACCTGCTCCATTATTTACGAAAATGAGCCCATGGAAAGCCAGACGATGAACCGCAAGCCCAGGCCATTCAGCAAGACCTTTTTTAACGGCAGGGAACTTATGACCAGTATTACTCAGGGTCTGATGATCACCTTCGGAGCACTGATGATTTACAGTTATGCCGTGGCCTCGGGATACAGTGAATCCCTTACCAGAACCATGGTCTTTACTATGTTGATGGCAGCCAACATTTGCCTTACGCTGGTTAACCGGTCCTTTTATTACTCTATTATAGTAACCCTGCGCTATAACAATTTCACGGTACCCCTTATAATAGGGATCAGTGTGTTTATTACCCTGTTGCTGATATACGTGCGGCCCCTCTCTTTGTTTTTCGGGTTTGAAGAACTAAATACAACCCAATTGCTGATCTGCGCAATAGCAGGGCTGCTGTTCGTCCTCTGGTATGAAGCCGTGAAGTGGGTCAAAAGATTACGCCCTTCCGGCCAGCATGCACAATAGATTTATGTATAAATTGCGGGACTTATTACTACCGTTTGCCGGTGAAAATTCAAAGCAGGTTGCAGGCAGTTCGCAATTGTTTGAAGCCTTTGTTGCCTGGGTATCACAAATTTTACGGATTCAGGGACAGATCAATCAATGGCAGGGTGCCCGGCTTTACACCTGGTCGTAATCAGGGGGTCTGATGATCTAACTTTCTGTAAAGGGCCAGGGCTAACAATACAAACCAAAACATGAACAATAAAAAGGTAAACTTCTGGATCAACGGCAGCGCCATACGAAAGGTTCCGGTTTCATAAATATAGTAATTAAGCAGGAAAATCAGGAGGTTCATTACCGCAATCAGGAATAAATTTCTGTATCCTGCCCTGTACAGTTCAATTGAAAAGCCAAATAGGGCCATTACACCGAAAATCCCGGCAATACGGACGGTTCGATCATGAGTATCCTCAGCCAGGAAAATCAGGGTACCCAGAGAAAGCATCCCGAAACCCCGTATTAAAAAAACCTTCCATCCGGCAGAATTGAAAATTTTAGGCAACTGGTACCAGAGGATGAGCAGGCTGGCACATAAAACTCCCAGAGACCAGCGTGCAAAAAATCGGGAAGTGTTCAACTCCCCATTGATAGCCTCCTCATCCAGAAGATCGCACAAATAATTGTGCGTATAGCTAAACCCCTCCTGCCTGGGTACTGCATAAGAACCACCGGGATACCTGGAAGCCGCCAGCATATACAGCAATACAAATACCAGGATGCCTGCCAGAGGTGCCAGTAAGGCGACCTTGGTCAGCAGCTTGTCCGGCAGCCGGTTTTCATCCGGTTTATATTTTCCACTTTCCATAACTAAAAAGGTTGACGGATGATTATTAACGGAAGATAAAACATTCTATCAAGAACTTCCTCCGGACAGTCCTTTGATAAAGCACCATATGTGTAGTTTTATAGTCCCTTTTAATTTAGCATTCCTTTGATTTTCCGGTGATTTTTTCGTAGACTGATGGGCATCATAGAATCCGGTTGAGTATTTCTATACTTTGCTTAAAAATCACGAGATATGCTTAAAGAATCCATACATCCGTTCCCACGATCTGCCTTCGAATCCCTGGCTAACCACAGGGCCGATTTTTGTATTTCCATTTACCTGCCTATGGATCTAAAGGGCCGGGAACAAAACAAACACCTTGCCCAGGCAAGACTTAAACAGTGCCTGAAGGACGTGCAGACTGATTTGGTTGAAATGAATATATCCGCAGAGGTGATCTCTGGCCTGCTGCAACCTGTTGAAGCTCTTCTTACAAACGTCGGGCTCTGGAGGAACCCCTCAGAGGGCCTGGCCATTTTCCTCAGCCCGGAAATGGAAATGCAATATCATTTACTGCCCCTTGAATTTGAACGGCAGGCCAATGCAGACCGATATTTTCATCTTATCCCGCTTGTACCGCTATTTCATACCGATGGCAATTATTACCTGCTCGAGCTTAGTCAGGATTATATTTGCCTGTATGAAGCCTCGCGAAACGTATTCCGCAAGCTGCATTTGGAGCATGAGGCCCCCGGCCAGCTGGAGGATGCGGTGGGCTATGACTTTGAGCAAAAACAGCTGCAATTCCGAAGCGGACAGGGTTCGCAAGGTGGATTGTTTCACGGCCATGGTTCCGGGAAGGACGACGAGCGAAAAGAGGTCATCACCTTCCTAAGGATGGTTGATGAAAGTGTGACCAGGAAAATTACGGATAGTAAAGCCCCTTTGGTCCTCTCCTGCGTAGATGAACTGGTGCCATTATATGCTCAGGTTAACTCTTTCTCCCATCTCTATGAAAAACATGTTTCCGGGGACCCCGAATTCAAGAAAGACGACCAACGGCATAGGGAATCATGGGAAGTGATAGCGCCATATTTTAAGAAAACCAGAGAAGAGAAACAAACTGCATTCCGGGAAATGTTCCATACACAAAAGGTTGCCGTTGCTGTGGAGGATATTGTACCTGCCGCTATTAACGGCAAGGTCGACACTCTTTTTGTAGCGCGGGGCGAGGCTGTTTACGGATCTTATGATGAAAGTAAAAATACTATAAGCCTCGACAGGACAAAATCCAACACTAATACCTCTCTGACCGAACTTGCCGTTGTTAATACCTTTTTGCAGGGCGGCCGCGTCTACATTTTACCCAGGGAGGAAATGCCGGATAAGGAGACTCCGATGAACGCGCTGTACAGATACTGAATCTTGCTATAAACCATCCCGCTAAATACTAACCGCTGAAATACCGCATATGAAAGGATCTCTTAACCTGGGGAAAGTTTTTCGGATCGATATAAAGATCCACTGGACATTTTTCCTGATTTTCGTCTGGGTGGTTCTGGTGGAATTGCAGCAGGGAGGATCCCTGGACTCCATCCTCTTCAATGCCGCCTTTATCCTGGTAATTTTTTTATGTGTGGTGCTGCACGAACTTGGGCATGCCCTGATGGCCAGGCGCTTCGGGGTGTCCACCAAAAAAATTACCCTGCTTCCAATCGGTGGGGTAGCCAGCCTGGAGAAGATCCCGGAAGAACCCTACCAGGAACTCCTGGTGGCTATAGCCGGACCCATGGTAAATGTATTTATCGCCACCTTGCTCTACTTTATAGTACCTGTACATAATGTCCTTGAATTACAGCTGGTAGACATGATCGAAGAACTCAACAGGCTTACCATGGGTAACTTCCTTTTTTATCTTTTCCTCGCCAATGCCGGCCTGGTCGTTTTTAATCTCATCCCCGCTTTTCCTATGGATGGCGGAAGGGTATTGCGCGCTTTACTGGCCATGAATATGGGTAGGGTAAAGGCAACTGCGATAGCAGCCGGGATCGGGCAGTTTATTGCCATCATCTTCCTCTTGCTGGGCCTCTTCTACAATATTTTCCTCATCTTTATTGCCCTTTTTGTCTTTCTGGGAGCCTATGGAGAGAATAAAATGGTGCAACACAGCGCGCTACTGAAGGGGCATAAGGTTTATGAAGCCATGCTGACCAACATCACTTTTCTGCATCCGGAAGACAATTTAAAAAAGGTTATAGATTACGTGTTATCAGGTACTGAAAGGGATTTTGTTGTCATGGCCGGAGGGAAGGCGTTGGGGGTCCTTCCCTATGATCGCATTATGAAGTCTTCAGAACGCCATAACACCCTTGTGAGAGATATCATGGAGAAAGATTTTAAGTCCGTATCCAGGGATGCCCCCCTGGGCGATGTGCTTGGGATGATGGAAAGCGGAAAAGGAAGGTTTTTTCCCGTAACCGATGAGAGACAGGAATTGGTGGGAGCCATAGACATGACGAATCTTAATGAATTTATCATCCTGCAGTCCAGGCTGGAATTTTAACAACCGAATATATTCATAGCTCAATGACAGCCTTTATTATCAGTTATAAGCGGAAGGCATATCTGACAAATGATTGTCAAAAGTATTTGACCTCTGGAATTTGCGGTGCGAAATGTCTATCTTTAAAAGGGTATAGGAATTACTTCCTGTCCACCAAAAAAAGCCATGACAAGGATAACAGAACACAATTTAGGAGCTATGATTCAATCTGAACTTTTTGACAGAAATGTTGGAGATTATGAGGCCTGGTTCGACCGGCATGAGGAGGTATATCAATCCGAGATTATTGCACTTCGCGAGCAAATTTCCACGCTCCCCGAAAATATCCGTGGAATTGAAGTTGGCCTGGGTACGGGTCGTTTCACCAAACCGCTTGGTATCAGGGAGGGGATAGAGCCCTCAGAGTCCATGGCAGCCCGGGCTCGTGCCAGGGGGATTGAAGTAATGGATGGCCTCGCCGAAAACCTGCCATATGCAGACCTGCAGTTTGATTTTGTCCTGTTTGTCACCATTTGCCATCTCCGAAAGCTAAAAATGGCGCTTTCCGAAGCGCACCGCGTTCTGAAGCCCACAGGAGCCCTGATCATTGGCTTTTTGGATAAGGACATGTCCATCGCCCAATCTTACCTGGAAAAAAGGGAGCGCAGCACATTTTACGCCCAGGCGGATTTCTATACGGTGTCACGACTGGATACCCTTATAAAGGATGCGGGATTCCGCGACCCCGAATACACCCAGACCCTTTTCGGCGGCCTTGACGATATCCGGGAAGTACAACTTCCTAAGCCTGGTCATGGGGAAGGTTCCTTTGTTGTTGTCAAGGCACTTAAAAAGTGAAAATTGAATTACTGCCCCATACCGCGGATGTGGAGATGAGGATTGAAGGCAATTCCCTGGAAGAACTCTTCGCGGCGGCTATTCACGGAATGGCCCAGGTCATGAGGGAAGGTGCCTGTTCTATGCGGAATGATTACCCCATTAACCGCAGCATAATAGTTCAGGCCCCGGACCTTACCTGCCTGCTGATAGATACCCTGTCAGAAATTCTGGCGCTTTCGTTTATCCACAAGGCAATTTTTTGCCAGGCCCATTTTACCGAATTCACCCAAAACTGCCTTGCAGCCGTTCTTTACGGTTATGAGGCCGATGGATTCGACGAAGAAATCAAAGCCGTAACCTACCATGGGGCACAGGTTCTTCAGTCCGGGATTTCGAGGTGGGAAACCCGGGTGATTTTTGATATATGACCATGAAAAAAGTGCGCAAGGAACATTTAATCCATTTAAGCGATTATTTCTGGGAGGTTCCCGTAACCTTCAGGGAGGATATGAATGTTCCTGCCAGGGTCCTGGCATCCGAACCACTGCTCGATGCAATCCTGGAAGACAGGTCGCTAAACCAGCTGGTCAATGTAGCATGCCTGCCCGGTATCCAAAAGGCCGCTTTGGTAATGCCCGATGTCCATGAAGGCTATGGATTTCCAATTGGAGGCGTCGCCGCCACATCCTACCCCGGTGGAGCGATCTCCCCCGGAGGTATTGGCTATGATATCAATTGTGGTGTACGCTTGCTGGTGTCGGATAAGAATATAGAGGATATCCGGCACAAGATGGAAGCCCTCTCCAGGGAATTCTATGCCTGTATCCCTTCAGGGGTGGGCCGGGGCGGCATAATCAGGTTATCTGAGGACGAATTGAATAAAGTTCTTGTGGAAGGTGCCGGGTGGGCCGTTTCCCGGGGTTATGGAAAAGAAGAAGACTTGCCTTTTATCGAGAGCCATGGGAGGTTGCCCGACGCAGACCCGGAGAAAGTGTCTGAATTTGCAAAGAAACGGGGGGCCGACCAGTTGGGTACCATTGGTTCCGGCAATCATTTTGTTGAACTCGACTACGTGGATGAAGTGTATGATAAGGAGATTGCCAGGGCTTTCGGATTAAGGAAGAACCAGGTCGTTGTCCTCATACATACGGGATCCAGGGGATTGGGGCATCAGGTTGCAACAGACTTTATCCGGATCATGATGGCCGCCATGCCAAAATACCATATCAGTGTTCCTGACCGGGAACTCGCCTGCCTTCCATTTGATTCCCCTGAAGGGCAGGACTACTATAAGGCCATGTGTGCGGCCGCCAATTACGCCTGGTGCAACAGGGAAATAATCTCATGGGAGGCCAGGAAAGCATGGGATACCTGTCTTGGCCCCGGCGCCGGCACGCTTTCCCTTCTGTATGATGTCGCCCACAACATTGCCAAAATTGAAACGCATCAAATAGGAGGTCGGCCGGTAAAGCTAATAGTTCATCGTAAAGGGGCTACCAGGGCCTTTGCACCGGGGGATCCCGAATTACCGGATAATTATTTGGCAACCGGACAGCCTGTTTTAATCCCCGGGAGCATGGGAACAGCCTCTTATGTGCTCGCCGGGAAGGAAGCAGGTCATGAGCTCACCTTCGCTTCCTGTTGCCACGGGGCCGGGAGAAGGCTCTCCAGGACAGCGGCCAAGCGACAGGTTAACGCACCGCTGCTTAAGCAACAACTCCGGGATCGGGGTATCTTTTTAGAATCCGGTTCTTTTAAAGGGATTGCGGAAGAAGCACCCCTTGCTTATAAGGATGTAGACCAGGTGGTTGAAGCCGTAAGCAATTCCGGGATAGCCGTGAAGGTAGCAAGACTGAGGCCAGTGGCCGTGATAAAGGGTTGAATTTCCTCAGGTTCCTGCAAAGTCATTCAGCCACTGAATAGCTTCGTCATCCGTTACCTGGTAAAAATGGTCATAATACTGTCCAACGGCCTGGAAACCATAAGGGCTATGCAGGCATACTACTTCATCGATATTTCCCGAAGACTTAAGCTTTTCAATGGCCGATAAGGAAGCCACCGGCACTGCTACCACAATTTTGGCCGGGTGTTGCTGCCTCAGCAGAGCCGTAAGCACTACTATGGTATTTCCCGTGGCCATGCCATCGTCTACAAGGATAACAACCTTGTCCTTAAGGGAAACGGGGGGGCGATCCCTGTGAAATTTCTCATAGCGCACCTTAAGCTGCTCGCGGATTCTGGTACTTATTTCGTCAATATAAGCCGGGGATACCCCTTCCGAGTTATTCAGGACCCGGTCGCCCAGGCTTATCGCACCTATTGCATATTCAGGGTTAAAAGGGTGGCCGATTTTCTTGGCAAGTGCTACATCGAGCGGGGCATTAAGATCCCTGGCTACCATTGCCCCAACCGGCAGCCCTCCCCTTGGTACCGCAAGGACCACCACATCCTGCCCGCGATAGTGAAGTAATTCCGATGCCAATTGCACCCCCGCTTCCGTTCTGTTTTTAAAGTACATAACTCAACTTCTTTTTTTCAACCATTTTATAAACCATCCGGAAGCCAGTTTAGTTACATCCTCCAGCTTCCCGGGTTCTTCAAACAGGTGGGAGGCCTGAGATATGATCTTTAAACTGCGTTTGCAATGCAATTTGCCGTAAGCCTGCTCATTGTGTTCAATGACCATATGGTCCCATTCCCCTACGATCAGCAGCGTGGCCGCCTTTACCTGCGGGAGTGCGCTCATAACCAGGTCCGGGCGGCCTCCGCGGGAGACCTCGGCACGGATACGTCCGCCATAATAGGCGGCGGGAGGCGGCTCCTGTGCTGGCTCCAAAATATCCCAACCGCAGGGTTGCCAGGTCTTTTTGTTTAGCTATCCAGTGTGTCACCCCAATCGACCTGCGGGTGAGCAATTCAATATCGCAAAGGTTTTCATAGATATGGTCCTCGCGTTCGGTCAGTAAGTCGAAGAAAAGTGTTGCCAGCCCCTTCCTGTGCAATTGCTGCGCCACATAGTTGTTGCGAGCCCTCCAGCGGCTGCTTCCGTTTCCATGGGAGAAAACAATAAGCCCGGTGGATCATGGCGAATTACTTTTATATTGTCCCTTCGAAGTACCGTGCACCGGAAACCGCGCTTTTCTGAGCCCGGTTCCTTTCTTTCCTAAAGAAATCCAAAACCGGCAAAATTACCTATGATCCTTATCAGTAGTAATTGCCCCATAATGAATTAAATTGTAAATTAGAATGTAATTCCGGCCTGACCATTGGAAGATAATTGGATCGTACAGGGGATGAAAACCGTAAAATATTATACCCCTGATATATCTGGGTCGGCCACCTGATTAATTTCAGCCGTAGGCATACGAGGATCACCCCGGTGGTCTTCCGACCAATCCATGGATTTAATCTGCAGATGATTTCGTATGAAAACAAAGCGACAGCTCTTAGAGGCAATCAATAAACTCATTTATACCATAGAAAGCAGGTATCCGGAATTATATCAGTTTCTGGATGAATCCCCTGAAACCCTTCCGGTACAGGAACATCCTGAAATGAGCCGTGAAACGTTAGGCAATTACCTCACGGGCCTTGAGCAGCTTTTAAAACAGTACGAGAAAACACATTCCTATCCTTACTGACAGACTCATGGGCGAAATTGCAACTTCAGACAGGCTTATCACCCTATATTACAATTCAAAGTCGGGCAGGGCGAAGCAAACCCTGGCATATGCGAAGGCCGAAGGCTGGCCCGTGCAGGAAATAGACCTGTTAAAGACGCCCCTGACCGGCACCCAGATAGTTGAACTGGCAGGGAGGCTTGGTCTTGAAGTCAAAGACCTGGTAAACCAGGAGCATCCTTCCTATTTCACAAAGTTCGGATACCATAATTTCTCAACAGACGACTGGATAAAAATGATTCAGCACAATCCGGAAATCATGAAGCAACCCATAGCGCTTCGGGGGACGCTGACCATCCTGGTGGAGACCCCTTCAGACATCATAAAAATATGATTGATGCCCACGCAGCTTTATCTTTGTCAGAGAACGAAAGAAATGCTTTAACAATAATCGTTCACCCGGCAATAACCAGTGGCTTCATTGAAATCCCTTTGGCTTCCCGTGAAGCCTTATTACCTGGATGGCCATCCTCCCAACTTAACTACAGTACCCATGAAAGGACTTAAAAACCTGAATATCGCCGATTGGTTTTCCCTGTACCGGGTGCTGGCTCTTCCATTGTTACTCCTCCTGATAATTCTGGAAGAACGAAGCCTTTTTACCTGGTTCCTGCTTATCAGCTATGCCACCGATGCCATCGATGGCCACCTGGCCCGGTCACTGAGGATAAGCAGTGCCAGGGGCTCCCAACTGGACTCCCTGGGCGACCAGCTCACCCTTGGAGTCGCTCTTGTTGGCCTGCTGGTATTTGAAAACGATTTTATCCGACAGAACCTTAGCCTGATCCTTATCGCTTTTATCCCTTACCTGGCACAAATGGCCCTGGCATTCCGTAAATATGGCAAAGCTACCGCTTTTCATACCTACCTGGCCAAATTATCGGCCCTGGCTCAGGGGGTTTTTATTTTATGGCTGCTATTTTTTGAACCGGTATACTGGCTGTTCTATCTGATGGTAGGCCTGAGTATCCTGGAAACCCTGGAAGAAATCTGCCTGATTTATATGTACGAAGAATGGGTTAAGGATGTTAAAGGGATTTATTGGGCGCTTAAGGACCGGCGCAGAATGGAAAAAAAAGAGTCAGCCTGAATATTCCGGTGCCTTCCGCGGATAGTTCGGATGTCAGGGGTCTTTTGTCCCGGCATTTCGGCGTTCTTCCCGTTCCAGCTTCCGGAAGTATCGCCGGGTGAGGAAGTTATGTTTAAGCGCTTCCATATTCTCGCTGAACCCTTCGGTACCCTCTTCTATATTCTTAATGGAGGTGGAAAGGCGTTCAACAAAAGGCGTATCCCTGATTAGGAACCGGAGCACCCCCTCTCCGGAAGCAATCCCTGAGACAAGGCTGTCCATGGTGTTCATGGTCTCTGCCAAAAGTTTCCCCGATTGCTGCAAGTTCTTCAACAGGGTATCAACACCCTGTCCGGACAATGAATCGGTTAGCAGTTTTCCTGCCACGGCCCCGGACAAATTCTCAGAGGCTACCAGCTGCTCCATCCTCGCAAGCAGTCTGTTTAGTCTGTGGCTGGCAGCGATGAGGTTGTTCATGGACTTGCCTAGATCCTCACCCATTGTTGTATCGTTCAGCAGTCGTCCCAGGCTTCCGTCCCCGTTGTTCAACGCCTGGGTAACTTTCAGAAGATCGGCGGTTAACCGGGCTGCGTTCTCATTGGTAACATGCAGTGTATTCATCATTTCCAGGCTGGTTATCCGGCTCAGGGAAGCAATTTCATCACCAGGTTTTATCAGCGCCGCAGATTCTTCCCCGGGTATAATAGGCCATCGGATCCGATGGCGGCAACAGCATTCCTGACTGACCGGCGCATGCTTCCCGAATGGAATACTAACATGCTTCGACAGGATCAGCTGCCGTTACAACCTCCGGATTAGTGATTCAGCGTGCATCCCACCAAGTTTTCCGGATATGTACGGATTCATAAACTAAGTTCCCCCGGATGGTGGTATTCCGTATTCCTTAAACAAGATTGACAGCCAGGTTAAGCGATAACATTAATTAAAATCTCTTGCCTACCTTTGAGCCCAGAATCAGCCACTAAAACCAGACCGTCAATGTGGGTTAATATCCTGGTCATTCTCTACATCCTCATCGCGCTTTCCCTGGTCATCAGCTTGCTGGTGAGCGGAATTCGCCCAACAAGGACACTTGGGTGGCTGCTTGCCATATTTACCATTCCTGTAGCCGGTATCCTGCTTTACCTGATGCTCGGGAGGAACAGGAGGAAACGCAGGCTGGTAAAACGTCGAAGCAGTTCGATACAGCTGCCTGGCCAGGCCGGGAAAAACTGGTCGGTGTACGCTTCTTCCAAGTACCGCAAAATCATGCGCCTTGTTGCCAGTAACAGCCACCTGACCCCTACTTCAGGAAACGAGGTACGGATGCTTAAAGACGGGAAATCAACCTTTGAGAGCATCTTCCATGCGCTGGAAACGGCGAAGAGCTTTATCCACCTTCAGTATTACATTTATGAGGAGGGCGAATTAGCTAACCGCCTGCTTGAGCTTTTACACAGAAAGACTAATGAAGGGGTAATTGTCCGACTTATCTATGACGGGATAGGCAGCTTCTCCTTAAGCCGCGATTACATTAATAAGTTAAAATCAGCCGGGGTGGAAGTATATCCCTTCCTGCCTTATCGGTTCGGACGGTTCCTGACCCGGCTCAATTACAGGAACCACCGGAAAATTATCGTTGTAGACGGGCATACCGGGTTTACGGGGGGGATCAATATATCAGATAAGTACCTGAAAGGTGATGAAGAGCTTGGGATGTGGCACGATATGCACCTTCTCATAAAAGGGCCTGCCGTGAGTTTTCTAAATTATATATTTGCGACGGACTGGTTCATGGTCTCCGAAAAGAAACTCGAGGAAAGCCTGCACCCCAATACCAGCGAAGGCGATAACACGCCTTGTGTGGTGCAGCTTGTTTCAAGCGGGCCTGACGACGTTTTTGCAAATATCGAGCAACTGTATTTCTACATGATCAGCAGTGCCAACAACTACCTCTATATTACCAATCCCTACATAATCCCGAGCCAGGAGATCCTCAGGGCACTACAGGTAGCTTCCCTGGCGGGGATAGACGTACGCGTGATGTGTTCCAGAAAAAGCGATAGTAAACTGGTTCGCTGGAGCGTACAATCCTATTTTGAACCCCTGCTGAAAGCTGGAGTCCGTATCTTCATTTTTCCTGATGGATTCCTCCACAGTAAAATTATAATAAGCGATAATGATATTTGTTCGGTGGGAACCGCGAATATCGATGTTCGCAGCTTTGAACATAATTACGAGGTAAACGCCATCGTGTACGACAGCAATTTTACCCAATTGCTAAGGGAAGACTTTATAAAGGACTGTGCGAAATGTACGGAACTTACCTATGAAGAGCATATGAAACGCCCCTGGCGGTACAGGCTTTTGGAAGGGTTCGCAAGAATGTTTACCCCTTTGCTGTAAGGCAGCGGCTGTTATTCAGGGCCTGACCCGGTAGCGGCCATTTTCTTCCTGAAGATGATATCATCATCCCGCATGCCATTTACGACCAGTTTTATATAATTGTCGATAGTTTTGCTAATGTTCTCGGGTTCGGTGATATCAATGGCACCCCGCCAAATCAATTCGCGCTCCTTACCCACACATATACAGTAAAGGGCGGTTTCGGCATGATAGACCTTGTAGCTGTCATAATAATCCTGATCGAAATAAATACGCTGGTTGGATAAATAATCGTCACGAAACCTTCCGTAATAGCTATCCAGCTCTGAAATGTGCTTCCGGACAGTCTGCCTGTTCGCCGAACCCACCACTTTGGTAAACAGGATGGCATCAAAGTCCTTGTCGAGCAACTGCTGCTCAACGAGGTTTAACTCTTCCTCAGTGCGTACGGTAGTTGTAAAAGCCACATCAAAAAGGTCGATGCTTCGTACGGCTTCAATTCCCCTGTTCGTAAATTCGCGCTTCATCCGGGTTTCGAAATCCTTTCGCGCATCCTCATTCTGGGTCATCCCCACAATCAGGACCTTGTACGCATCAAATATAACAATGTCGGGGTTCTTCCAGTGATCCACCAATTGTGTTGAGGCACAGCCACTTAAGAGGAAGAAGCAAATTATTCCATATTTCATACTGTCAGTTTAGCTCAATAACCGCTTTTGTTTTTCTTTCTTAAGTACTTTTCCCAAGAGGGCGAACAATCTTTGCTTTACTTTCCGATACTCTGCAACATAACTGTGCACCTGGCCGGTAAGTTCCCTGTGTGTGTCCCGGTACGCCTTCTCCATCTTGGATTGGTCTATATCGTCTACCATGATCTCAAGCAGGTTCTCATGGGATTGTATCTTTTTCATAAGGGCTATTACTTCTTTTTCTGCTTTGGAAATATCCCCCACTATTTCTCTGCTTTGCCCGAAAATTTCAACCCCGGTAAGCTGAAGGGTATGCGATTTTACCAGCGCATCCAGAAATCTTTGTTCATCCCTGACAAAATTCAGTTCCGAAATCCAGGACAAGGTGGCCTGGTGCATGTCTTCAGGGCTCAGCCACTGAATATATTCATACTTTCTTTGTGTTCCGTTTTCCATCATGTTTTATTTTAGTTCTAATGAATCCTGAGGAGGGGTCAGAGCCGTATCAAACAAAACAGACAAAGGTGTTAATGGCTCCCCAGGAAACAAGAGGCGTATAAAAATATAGAGCAATTATCCTATCCGAAATGATAATGGTCAGCAGTAAGGGGTAACGCCCCTGCAAGCAAGCTTATTCTAATCTGTTGGTTTCCTTTTTTTAAGGATGCCTCCCGCATAATTGAAAATCTCTGACTTCAGTTGGCGGAAATCTTCCTGGAAACCGGTTACTTCAGCTTTAAGCTGTTCGTGCTTGCTGTAATATTCAAGGTCGCAGGAACTGTCAGTACATTGCAGCATTCCCCCCAGGTTAGCCTCGTGCTTCCGTATACGATCCGTTACGTCACTTTTCACTGTGATGGACTTTTTTAAGCGTTCATGGAAATCGCGGAGACGCTCAAAAAGATTGGGGGTATTGGGTTCAAAAACATACGAATTCAGCAGGCGTTCCAGGAAAAGCATCTCATCAGAATTAAAATGAAAGCAAGACTTCCATCGTTTTGTGTCCCTGTACAACTCTTCCACCTTCACTGTCTGTTGCCGGGCGGTAAAATTTTCCATAGCAGGTACTATTAAACTGTTTAATATACAATTCGTGCCTTTCTTAAAGATATAAAAAAAACCGAACTTCAGTAATAGCCTTCCGGTTTGCGACGCATGTAATGAAGCAGACATTCTGCGGGATTGCACCTGTTTAAAACTTCCGGGTTCAACTTATCGTATTGAGTTCCAGGATTGGAATATGGTAATGATATCCCAGCTCCCGTACCAGGGGCTTTGCAAGAATTTGACCAAGGAAAGAATGCTTCCTGTTCATAAATACAATCATATCGCTATTCCTGCTGGCTATGAAGGCCCCGATTCCCGCATGAACCTTTAGCCCGGAAAGGCTATGGAATTCGTGGGGTATTTCGTCAAGTATCGTACTTAAAAGTTCCCTGTTACTCTTTTGCTCCCTGTTGAGTTGGGCCTCCTCTCCTATATGCAGTACACGGATCACAGACCCGTGATTTTTTGCTATTTCGAAAAGGGCGTTCATCTCCCTGCGCTTGTATGCCGTTTTAAAATCTGTTGGGAACACGATCTCTTTGGGCGGGGTGAATGAGTAATCGGCCGGGATGGCGAGTACCGGGCATTCGGTTACCTCTTCCATTACCTGAACCGTATTGGTGCCAAAAATTAGTGATTGGGCATGCGTGGCACCTTTAGTGCCCATGATAACCAGGTCGATATCATTTTTAGCGATGAAGTTTTTAATCCCATATACAATAGAATTGAAACCTGAATCAGCCTGAAAGCTATGAAGGGGATTAGAACCATGCAATTGCAGCATGCCCATGAACTTCTCCAGGCCCGCTTCAGATTGTTCTTTCGCGGCCTCGTACATCTTTTCACCCGGCTCGGGAACCATCATACTGGTTGTGGAATACCCGCTTACCTGAAATACATTAAGTATGTAAAAGTCACATCGACTGTGGCTGAAGAGGTCCAGGGCATAGCGGCTGGCATTCAGGGAGTTCCTTGAAAAATCTATTGGGATCAGGATTCTTTTTTCCATGGGTTCAGATTTAAGCCCTCTAAAATACACGTCAGTACAAGCTTGTGCCATGATAGAACTCATGTTCCGTCGGGGAGGACCAGAAAAGGAACTTCCACTACAAACTGTATTTTCCTGATCACCGCTTCATGCTGCAGTCCTTCCAGGAAATCGTGCCTGCGCCGTATCAATGCCAGCATCCCGATACCGTGTTTCTCAATGAAAGAATGTATGGCCAATGTCTTGGTTCGGAAGTCGGGCATCCAATGAAGGGTATGCGCGGTCTGGCCCAGGAGGCCCTTCAGGATATCCAGCCTTTCCAACTGGTTGCGGCTCAGCCTCTCTTCTTCGTTGATATGAACAATCCGTATGGCGGCACTGCAAAGTTTTGCCATGAATATGAGGGGAGAAATGACTTCGGCCTTGAAGGGAAAATTATAGTCCGTCGCAAATGCTATTTCCATTGGAATATCCTCACCGGCCTCTTCTGGAACAAGCAAAACCGGGCAATCTAAATTCGCGCGAATGATCTTCATGGCATTACTTCCCATGAATATATTTTTAACAGCGGAGGTGCCTTTATTTCCCATAACCACCATGTCTATTGACTGGGCAGGGATTATTCCGGCCACAGCCGCCGTTAGCGTTTCCTGCCTTCCCATCGTCCTGAACTCATGTTTTGGGTTTCCCTGATCAAGGCGGATTCTATGAACTGTTTGGGCAAGGCCCTCCAGGGCTACCTTTTCCAGTCGTAACGGGAGGGTTCCGGCCCCTGCCGGCCCTGCGGCGGGTTGATGCAATGGCGTATGCTCCGTATACGTATTAAGGACATGAAAGCAGGCCTGCCTGTGTTTCATTAACCGGGTAATGTAAAACAGTGCCTGGTAAGCTGTAGCAGAAAAATCGGTGAGTACTAGGATGTTTTTCATATGAAATGGATAATCATGCCGGAACAACCATAAATGGGATTTTAACATGAAAGGCAATCTTCTTGACTACCGGCTCCATAAATAACCTTTCCACAAACGTATGCTTGTTGCGGACCATCACAAGAATATTTACCCGGGTCTTCTCCTGGAATGTATTGATTGCGGTAATAATTTCCTGGCTGGGGAGGTCATGGAAGAGATGTGCGGTTTTCCCAAGCAGTTTCCCGAGTTTTTTCCTGTTGGTTTCCTGAAGCTTGGTCAGTTCATACCCTGTGGAGATATGTGCAATCTCTACCCTGGCCTGATGCATTTTGGCGATGTCTATCAGTACCTGCAGCGGCAGTTTCTCATATGCAACTTCATAATCTGTAGGGAAAAGGATCTCTTTTGGGGTTTCATATTCAAAACCCGAAGGGACAACTATTACCGGACAGGTCACCTGCTTGATGACGTGTACGGTATTGGTGCCGAACAGTATTTCTCTGGCCCCGGTAGCGCCCTGGGTTCCCATTACCACAAGGTCTGCTCCTTCTTTCTCTACCATTTCCTTAACCTCATCTGCTACCAGGTTAAAGGCCGCATGAATATTGATCGTATGTTTGGGGTTATTGTTGTTGCGGATCATTTCGGCTTTAACTTCTTCCAGCAATTCCATTGAATTAGACTGGTACAGGTCGCCCAGCCCAATTTGTCCGGGGCTGTGCAGCAAATACTCTGCCTGGTATACTGCCGGGGTGTAGGTATTCAGCACATAAAATGTACATTCCTCATTACTGAACAACTGCTGGGCATAATTTATGGCATTGAAGGCATTCTCTGAAAAATCGGTGGGTACAATGATTTTTTTCATAGTCCTGAAATTTATCGGGGCAGGTTCTGCAGCACCATAAATGGGATGCGAAGCTCCATTCCCAGTTTATCTATTGTAGAAGGGTATAGCATGTCTTCCACATACGAATGCCTGGAATTTACCATAACCAGCAACTGGACGTCATGCTTGTGAATGTAATCAAGGATAACCTTGGCCTTATCTTCCTGCGGGCCTGTTTCAAAATTTAATTTTGGTTTATACAGACACTCCTTAAGGAATTTCATATTGTCTTCCTGCCGGAGCGAGAGGTGTTCCACAGGGTCGATATAGAGCATGGTCAGGGAGGCCCGGAAGGAATCCGCCATTTCACAAAGCAACTTCAGTTCCCTTCGCTTGTAGGGAATAAGGTAATTGGTGGGAAACAGGATATTCTTCGGCGTCTGGAAACCGTACCCGGCCGGAATTGCCATTACCGGACATTGCACATACTTAAGCACCTGAATGGTATTACTGCCGAAAGTAATGCTTCGGTCGTCTGTCTTCCCTTTGGTGCCCATCACCACAATATCCATATTCTCCCTGTTCACAATTTCATTGATTTCATCTGTAAGGGTACCGAAAGCGGAGCTGGTGGTGAAACTATGGTTGGGATTGGGTGAATAGTCGGTGATTTGCCCTTTAATTTTTTGTAGTCCGCGATCAGATTTTTCATGGGTGGACAATTTGAGGCCCTCAAGAAAACTTCGCTCTACTTCCCTGGACTGCCTGTACACCTCATCGGCGTAGGCGTGTACGATAAAAATCTCACAGCGTTCGTATTTAAATACCTGGCAGGCATACTTCAGGGCATTAAAGGCATTATCCGAAAAATCTGTGGGAACTATTATCTTTCTCATGGAAGGGATCAATTTAGGGTTAAAAATATATCAAACATGGATAGGCATGAATGATTCCCATCATCCCCCGCCATGCAGCAACCCATTATTTCCTTGTGATTGTGCAGTGCTTCGGCCAGGCCTTCGCAACTTCCGTCAGTTGCGAATTGAATTTCCTAAAAGCTACAAAATTCCCGGCACTTATTCGTGTAACACCAGAAAGGGAATAGATGTATGGTAGCTGATCTCCTCTACAGCGGGGCGGAAAAGGATTCGCTGAACAAAGTTCAGGTTCTTTGCCACCATCGCCACCATATCAATATCGCGACTATCTGCAAAGCATTGTACCGCCTGCTCCAGGCGTGTTCCCTTCAGGAAATGAAAACTATGGTCTACCTCCCTGAAGTAATCATGCAGAAAATCTTTGTTTTGTTTTTGTTGCTCTGAAAGCTCCTCCCCGTTTTTTGAAATATGCAGGATTCTGAGGCTGGCACCTGTTAAGGTAAGTATCTGTATAAGGTCGTCCATCACCCTGATGTCATAACCGGTCTGGAAATCTGTGGGGAATGCCACCTCCTTCGGTTTTTGGTAAGAAGCATTCTGAGGGATGGCCAGCAAAGGGCATTTAACCTTTGTGATTACTGCCCCTGTATTGGTTCCCATAGCAACCTTTTTGAGGCCGGAGGCCCCTTTGGTGCCCATTATTATAAGATCGATATTCTTTTCCTGTACCTCCCTCTTGACACAGTCAACAAAATAATCGGTATGGGTAATGGGAATGAAGGTATGCCTGCTATAGGAAGGAAGTGCCCTGATGCGAACCATAAGTTTTTCGATACAACGTTTGTTCTCGAGCACCATGCTGTCTGCCAGCATTCTGGAAGTGGAGGTAACACTGCTTCCTGCCCCGGAGTAAACCGGAATGGGATTTACATGTAACAGGTAAATACTACATTTATCCTGTAACAACTCTATGCCATATTTAATGGCATTCCATGCATTCTCCGAGAAATCCGTTGGCACCAATATTCGCCTCATCTTCAGCAATTTTTCTTTGATGGGGTAAATGTATCAGTACCTTCTCAGCCGTGAAATGATCAGAATCATGTTCCCCGTCAGATATAATGAATTTACCGGATCTTTTTAAGGGCTTCCATATCAAGGATTCGGATATCCCTGTTCTCTATGGTAATCAGGCCTTCATCCTTAAAATTGGAAAGGGTGCGGATAAGTGTTTCAGTGGCTATTCCTGCGACACTTGCAAGGTCGCTCCTAAGGATATGGATGCTTCCTGAAGGATTTTCCGGCAACTTTTCCACAAATTTCAGGATGGTCACAGCGGTCTTTTTCCTGACCGAGCCATAGGCCATTTGCAATAACTGTTCCCTGGCTTCCTTAAGACCGTCTGAAAGGTATTGCATGAACTCCATGGTGAGGCTATAATTTCCGTTCAGCACTTTCCTGACTTCATCCTTTGCGATCCCCACAAGGGTGGCAGGCTCCATGGCAGTGGCGTATTCGGAATATGCGATGTTCTTTGAAAAGCTCGTTAACCCGAAGAAATCATCGGCTTTGTAGATACCTGTGATGAGCTCCTTCCCTTGTTCATCAAGTTTATGGGTTTTTACTACGCCTTTCAGTACCAGGTACACCAGGTTTGAGTTATCACCTTCCTTGTAAATGGCATCCCCGGCCGAAAAATTAAACTCCACGCCTTCGTCATCTATATAATTCTTCAGTTCGTGCAGGTTGCGCGGGCCGCCAAAAAAATCGGCAGCATCCTTCTCTAACTGGCGATTGTATTCTTCAAGGATGGCCGTTTTGGCAATACGGCTTTCTATGGCCCCTATAAGTTCAGCTTCTTCGAAGGGTTTGGTAAGATAGTCATCGGCGCCGAGATCCATCCCCCTGCGCACATCCTTTCGTTCAGTTTTAGCGGTTAGGAAAATAAAAGGGATCTTTTTGGTTTTTGGATCACAGGAGAGAGCCTCCAGCACCCCGTAGCCGTCCACTTCTGGCATCATAATATCGCAAACCACAGCATTAGGTGTATGTTCCTTTGCATCGAGAATCCCCTTTCTGCCATCCGGTGCCGTAAGTACATTATAGCCTGCTAATTCCAGTAATTCAGCTGTATTCTCCCGCAGTACCGTATCATCTTCAATCAGTAATATTGTTTTCATCAACTTATTCTGTTAAAAATCGCGTAAAAATAGTTCACCGGGAGATTTTCAATTTATGACAAATCCTGCCTTTCCTGATTAATTGGGAAAGAAACAGAAAAGGTACTGCCCCTATTCACTTCGCTTTTAAAATATATCCGGCCGCCAAGGTTTTCAACGTGGCCCTTTACAATATTCAGGCCTATACCGGTACCCTGGGTCAGCAATACGTTTTCTGCCCTGAAATACCTTTCAAAAATATGCTTTTGATCGGCTACCGGGATGCCTATCCCACTGTCGACCACATGAAACACCACATTATCTGAGAAGAGTTCCACATTGAGGTCAATCTCCGTATCCTCCGGGGAATATTTCACGGAATTGTATAGGAGATTCGTTAAAGCCAGGAATACAATTTTCTCATCCTGAAATATGCTTACTTCTTCCACGTTTTGCGGGTAATTAATCTTCTGACCACTTTTCAGGGTCATGTTGGCGTTGTAGATAACTTCGTTAATCACCTTGCTAAGTGAGAAACGGGTTTTCCTGTATACTTCCTTGCCCTGCTCCAGCCTTTCAATTGATAAAAAATCGTTCAGGATGCCATTCAATCGCCTTACCTCGCCAATAATGGTTCTGAGGTGTTTTTCCCTTTTAGGCTGCTGATCGCCCTCACCATATTTGCCTACAAGGGTGGCCGAGGTAAGTATGCCGCTTAAGGGGGTCTTGAATTCATGGGAAACCAAAGACAGGAATTTGGTCTTCAGTTCGTTTAATTCCTTTTCTTTTTGCAAAGCCCTTTTTATCTGGGCTTCCGCTTTCATCCTCCTTCGGATTTCCTTTTTCAATTGTGCTACCGTTAAACGGAGTTCCTGGGTGCGTTTTTTTATTTTCTCCTCCAGGTCCAGATTTAATTCCCTGATTTCGCTGTCCTTTGCCCTAAGTTCCGTCATATCGTACACCAGGGCAAGCACATAGGAACGATCATAGAGCTTAAAGGGGTTTAACCCCACCTCCAGGGGAAACTGTTCCCCGGTTTTTCTTAGGCCAAAAAGGCTCCTGCCCTCGGCCATCCTCTTCTGTTGCCCATCCTCATTAAATGCCTCCACATGTTTCCTGTGGACCCCTTTAAAAGAATCGGGAATTAGTACAGTGAGCGGCTTGCCCTTCAGTTCATTGGGTTCGTAACGGAAAAGCCGATCGGCACGCCTGTTGGTGGCAACAATTTCCTGATCCGTGTTAACCACCACTATCCCCTCGGAAATAGCTTCCGAAAGCAACATAAAAATATTGCTGTTCGACTCAAAAACCCGCATGCCCTAAAAGTACATATTTTAAGAATTACCAGGAAGAAATGACTACAGTAAAGAAACCGGGGGAGATAAAAGATCTAATCATAGCCCGTTCTCAAGATTCATCCATGCCAGCGCAGCCGGCCCCAGCACCGCCTGGTCTCTCGCTGCCCGCGAAATAAGCACTTTTACTTTTCCTTTATATGCAGTAAAGAGGTGTTTTTCCATACTGGCGATGACAGGAAGAAGGAGGATGTCTCCGGCTTTGCTGAGGCCGCCACTCAGGATAAAGGCCTGCGGGTCCAGATGGGCCGCAGTATCGGCCATTTTAGAGCCAAGTACAGTGGCGGTCCTTTTAAATGCCTCCAGGGCAATCTCATCACCGCCAAGCGCCATGTCAGCTATCATTTCCCCACTAAGCTCATTAAAGCTAACATTCCGGAGAGGTGAATTTTCGGCACTGTCTGAAAGCAATTCAAAGATCGTGCGCTTGATGCCGGTAACCGAGGCGTACGTTTCCAGGCATCCCCTTAAGCCGCATTTACACTTCCGCCCGTCGGGAACCACATTCACATGTCCGAGTTCCCCGGCCATCCCATGGGCGCCGATCAACAATTTGCCTTCTGTGATGATCCCACTGCCCAGACCGGTCCCAAGGGTGAGTACTACAAAATGTTGCATACCCTTGCCAATCCCGAAATACAATTCTCCCAGGGCTGCTGCATTGGCATCATTGGCGGTACTGACCGCTAACTTATACCAGGATTGCAGAGTCTTTGCAATAGGTACGGCAGCACCCCATGCAAAATTGGGCGGATTTTCCATATCGCCCGTATTGGTATTGATGTTGGGTGCCCCAACCCCTATTCCTGCCAGGGTCTTATCGGCGGGGGCATTATTCAGCAACTGTTCAATTTCGGTGCGCAGCTTTTCTTTGAACAGCTCAAAACTGCCCTGGGCATCTGTCCGGAATATTTTGGTCCCGTAGGTCTTTCCTTCGCGGTCTACAAGTCCGATCTTTGTAAAAGTGCCTCCTATATCAATCCCCAGGACTATTTTGCCTTCCATGTTATATAATTTGTATACGGATCAAAAGATAAGGAATAGGTTATAATCTAACCACGATCATGATTTCTTTTTACCTACCTTTGCAAAGGTCCGTACAAATCCGGATTTTAATCCTAACCCCATGAAAGCACAAGCCTCTTTAAAGAATATGATTTCATTAGACTGCAGCCGGATTGTTATCCGGAACCTCGCACGAATCATGGAACTTCGGGTGATAAAACTGGATACCGACACTCACCTTCTCACTTTTCTTTATTCAGACCCGCGGGTAATACAAAAAGTCCGGCAGGAGCTGCGCCGGATAGGTTTTCCGGTGCGCTCTTTGAACAGAGAACAGCAGCCGGCGTTAAACCCTCATTTAACGTTTGGATAAACCGGCAAATGCGTTAAACCGAATATTAGCCTGAGAATTTCAAACTCTTTAATATCTTTAAATTATATTTTAAAGGTTATGCTATATTCTGACAAGAAAGGAAAACAATTTTACCAAAGCCTGGGAAAGCTTTTTTATGCAGTGGCCATGGCCGATAAAAATGTACGTCCCGGGGAAGTTAAAAAACTACAGGAAGACGTACGCACCTATTGGCTCAATCTTGACGATGAGCAAGATGAATTTGGTACCGACGCCGCCTATCAGATTGAAATTGTCTTCGACTGGCTGAAAAACGAAGTAAAGGACAGCGATACCTATTTTGAGGAATTCACAGAATTTTACAAGGAACATCCGGAAATCTTCAAGGCAGGAATAAAATCCCTGATCATGCGCACCTGCAACGATATTGCATCTTCCTTTGCCGGCAAAAATAAATCCGAGCTTATTATCCTGGCCAGATTACAGAACCTTTTTAACCGCGCTTAAGGGAGCAAACGGGCAGTAATCATACCCTGAATGTCAAAACGGGAAGGGGCGAATGGTTGGCAATATCCTCCCCAACACTCCCCCTGAAAAAATGTGAAAGTCCGCTTCGCCCATGGGTGGGGACAGCAATAAGGTCGGCACCTACTTCCATGGCATATGCATACAGCCCATGTTCTATAGTGTAATCAGAAACATAGGCGATGGTGGCGGTTGAAGGCGGGCTGCCGTTGTGCGCTTTTTTAAGGAAGGTTTCGGCTTTCTCCCTGATCTGGGTGGTACTCATAAAATTCAGGTTGGGCAAATTCACATGTACCAGGTGTACCTGTACCTCCCATTGTTGAAAAAACTCCAGTGCACGGCGGTAGGCACCAAGGTGGTTTGTTCTGAAATCCATCGCGTAAATTACCTTCTCCGGATTAAAATTGGGCATACGTTTCTTAACCACCAATACAGGGATTTCGGACTGGCGCACCACTTTTTCGGTATTGGAACCAACGAAGATCTCCCGCATGCCACCGGTGCCATGTGAGCCCATGACAATAAGGTCTATGTCATTCTCCGCGGCCACATTTCGGATCTCACTGAAATTTTTGTAATTCTGGACAATCTCGGTAATCTTTAGCCCTTTCAGGTAGGGCTTATCCAGGAAAGTTCCGAAGCGTTTCCGGGCAAGGGTCAGGTAATAACGAGCTTCTGCCTCTTCGGCGGCCTCATCTTCCTCAAAAACCCCTTCAGAAAGACCCAGCATGTGCAAAACCACTATTCCCGCATTATATTCCTGCGACAATACAGCTGCCACTTCCAGGGCGTATTCTGAGAATTCGGAAAAATCTACAGGGACAAGTATTTTTTTCAAGGCATGCTAGTTTACTGAAAGCAATATTATTTTTGAAGTTGTTCTTTTATTACCGGGTAGTTTAGCCATAAATATAGGGTTTAATTAAATGCCCGGGGCCTATGGCTTAATATCGGTCAGCGCTGTATCAGGCACTGTCAAGAGCCAGCCGTAATTTAAGACCAACTTCTTCAGCCACCCCATCCAGGGCTTTATTGGCTACTGCCTGCATAGATACTGCCGGATTGATCACGGCAATTTCAATGGTGCCCGGAGCTGTTTCCTGTACAATTACATTGCAGGGGAGCATGGTGCCGATTTTATTTTCCATCCGGAGGGCCTTATAGGCAAAGGAAGGGTTGCAAGCCCCCAGAATGGTATAAGGTTGAAAATCTACCTCAAGCTTTTTCCGGAGCGTTTCCCTGATGTCAATTTCCGTGATTATGCCAAAGCCTTCCTTCTGTAGTGCTGCCCTTATACGCATAACAGCTTCGTCAAAAGCTGACTCTATTGATCTCTTAAAATAGTATGCCATGATCTCTCAAATTTATTATATCTAAGCCTGTATTTCCGAACAGACGGGAATAACTTGTCTGTGAAGTTGAGGCCAAACTACAATATATCTGGAGGATAAGAAATGATCGGCATCAGTTTGGGCATGCTGAAGAAGAATTTGAGGTCCCATGAATTTAAAAGCACCCCGGACCTGCCAAAATCGAAACAACAAATAATCCTGCATGCAGCCTGCAAATTGCTGTAATTATTTTTTATCTTCCATGCAGAATACCAACAAGTGTGGAAATAAGTTTGCCTGAAGCTTTACAAGGCTGCACCCGATATAGGTTCTTTCAAAAATACAAAACGAACGCCACCTGATGATTCGTAAAATAACGCCTTCCCCGGTCGTTTTATTCGGTTATGCCTGCCTGGCCCTTTGCAGTTCCTGCGGAGGCGGGACAGAGAAGTTACTCCCGGAAAAGCAAAAGATCACCGAATCTGTCTATACTTCGGTAACCATCCAACCAGACAGCCTGTATCAGGTATATGCAGCGGTTTCGGGTATTCTCGAAAAAAACCTTGTTGAAGAAGGCGAAGTTGTTCACAAAGGAGACCCTATTCTTCAGGTTATCAACAGTACGCCCCGGCTAAATGCGGAAAACGCAGCCCTCACCCTTAAACTTGCAAAGGAAAATTACAGCGGGAACAATACGGTCCTGAAAAGCCTGAAGGATGAGATCGCAGCAGCCCGTTTACGGCTACAAAACGACTCCATTAATTACTACAGGCAGAAAAATCTGCGGGAACAAAATATAGGTTCCGAGGTGGAATATGAAAACCGTAAACTGGCCTATGAGCTTACCTCCAACCAGCTTCAGGTACTCCGGAATCAATTCGAGCGAACGAGTACCGAACTTTCAACCAAATTGGAACAGGCGAGAAACAATTTTAAAACAGCGACCATCAATACCAGTGACTTTACCGTTAAGAGTGAGATCAACGGCACGGTGTATGCCTTGTACAAGGAACCCGGTGAAATCGTCAACAGCATGGAACCCCTTGCGGCGGTTGGCAGTTCGGGCCAATTCCTCGTTGAAATGCTGGTAGACGAGGTCGATATCGTTAAGCTCCGTATGGGCCAAAGAGCCCTGATAACCCTGGATGCCTACGGAAATGAGGTTTTTGAAGCCACCGTTAGTAAAATCTACCCAAAAAAAGATGAACGAACCCAGACCTTTAAGGTGGAGGCAGTTTTTAAAACCCCGCCCCAAACCCTATACCCCGGACTGGCAGGTGAAGGAAATGTGGTGGTGCGTGAAAAGGATGAAGCCCTTACCATTCCCAAATCCTACATTGCGGAAGGGAATAAAGTGCATACAGAAAACGGGATGGTAGAAGTTACCCTTGGCCTGCAAAACCTGGAACGGGCAGAGGTACTCTCGGGCCTTGAGGCGGACACTTATATTCTAAAACCGGAGGAATGACCAACTGGAAAGTCATATTTTCCATAGCGAAAACCCATCTAGTCACCAAACTGAAATCTACCATTACGGCATCACTTGGGGTAACATTCGGGATCGGCGCCTATATTACCCTGGTTAGTTTTATGACCGGGTTAAATAAAATGCTCGATGACCTGGTACTTAACCAAACTCCCCATATTCATTTATACAATGAGATCAAACCGTCTGAAATCCAGCCTGTATCCCGGTTCGAGGAGTTTGAAAATGCCCTGAATGTGGTGCATTCCATCAAACCCAAACAAAGTCAGGAAAAGATACATAATGCCCTTCCCATGATCCACTACCTGAATGCAGATAAACGCGTGCGGGGAGCCAGCCCCCAGCTGAGGGCCCAGATCTTCTACCTGTCAGGTTCCATAGAATTGGGGGGGAGTCTTAATGGGGTTGATATTATGGAGGAGGCGAGGTTGTATAATATGCGCGATTATATTGTGGAGGGGAGCGCGGAAGCCCTAAGAAATACAGATAACGGAATCCTGCTTGGTGCAGGCCTTGCAGAAAAAATGTCACTTGGAACGGGAGACCGTGTGCAGATAAGCACCGTGGAAGGAACGGTGACCCCATTGAAAATCGTAGGGATCTATCAAAGCGGGATAGCCGAAATTGATAATATCCGCAGCTTTGCCAATCTTAAAACAGTACAGCGGATTCAGGGGGAAGCAGAAAATTACATTACCGACATCAATGTGAAGCTATTCAATATTGAAGAGGCAGTTCCTATGGCTGCCCAGCTTGAAAAACAATTCGCCGTGGAAGCCACGGATATCAGGGAAGCCAACGCCCAGTTCGAAACCGGTTCGAGCATCAGGAACATCATAACCTATGCCGTATCCATAACTCTTTTAATCGTTGCCGGCTTTGGGATTTACAATATCCTTACCATGCTGATCTATGAAAAAATGAACGACATCGCTATCCTGAAGGCTACGGGATTTTCGGGTAAAGACGTGCAATATATCTTTATGAGCCAGGCCCTGATCATAGGTTTTGCGGGCGGTATGCTGGGCCTTTTCATAGGGTTTGTACTCTCCCGGCTCATAGACAGGATACCCTTTGAAACGGATGCCCTCCCCACGATCACTACCTTCCCTGTAAATTACAATATCGGGTACTATTTTATTGGGATCGTATTCGCTTTCATCTCCACTTTTATCGCCGGCTACCTTCCGGCCAAAAAGGCAAAAAATATAGACCCGGTACGGATCATCAGAGGTAATTAAGCGAGCATCTATGGCAAATGTGCTGGAGACAAAAGACATCAATAAGTATTTCAGGAAACCTGTGGAATTTCATGTGCTGAAGGCTATTAACTTAAAGGTCATGAAAGGTGAATTCGCTTCTATTATGGGAAAATCAGGCTGTGGTAAATCCACCCTCCTGTATATCCTGTCAACGATGGATACCGACTACCAGGGCAAACTTTACCTGAATGATCAGCTGATAACAGGAAAACCACACGAAGAACTTTGCAAAATCCGCAATCAGCATATTGGTTTTGTTTTCCAGTTCCATTACCTGCTTACCGAATTCAGCGTGCTGGAGAATGTGATGCTCCCCGCACGAAAACTGGGCAGGAAAACCTACGAGGAAATTGAGCACGACGCCAGGGAAAAGCTTAAAACTCTGAACATCGGGCACCTGGCCGAAAAAAGGGCCTCCAGGATATCTGGGGGCGAAAAACAACGGGTTGCCATCGCCAGGGCGCTGATAAACGATCCGGAGATCCTTATGGGCGATGAGCCTACCGGAAACCTCGACACTTACAATGCAGAAAATGTTTTCCAGATTTTCAAGGGACTTAAAGAAGAACGGGGCCTATCCCTTCTGATTGTTACCCACGACGCCGATTTTGCAAAGCGAACAGACCGGATCATAGAAATGGAGGACGGCCGTATCCTTTCATGACTGCGACTCCACGCATCTGTTACCTTTTCCTAAAGAATCATTTACCTTTGCCCGGTTTTAGAAACTTCTTTCCTTGCAACAACTATTCTTCTTCAAATAAACCGTATGACCCGCGTGTCAGGATTTGTGCATCGGGCGTAAAATCATCAGGGTTCGTAATTTCTGTAAAACCCCCGGATGAGCTACCGGGCTGTACTTTTACAAGTTCAAAACGATATCCGTCCTTATCCATGCTGCTCAACAGGCAGACATAATCCCCATCCGCCATTTTAATGATGGCTTCATCCGGCAGGGCATCCACCAACTTACCCGCAGTTATAATTTCAGCCTCAACAAACATGCCTATTGCCAGGCCTGTGGGAATTTCACCTTCCAGATGCCCGTGCACCTTTACAGTACGGCTGCTTTCCTCCAAAGATGTTCCAACCAGATATACAGAGGCATTAAACCGAAAGTTTCCCGCATCGGGGATTGTAACCTGAATCCTTTGCCCCTCCCTCACTTTCAGAATATCCTTTTCAAATACAGCCAGTTCCAGGTGAAGATGGTCCCGGTCTATGATTTCCAGGATGGGATCCGATGGTGAAACATACATCCCTTTACTGACATTCATACGGGTGACACTTCCTCCGATAGGGGCCAGCACAGGGACCACCGAAGACAACTGGCCCCTTTCAACCACCTGCGGGTCCAAATTCAGCATCTGCAGGGTTTTCCTCAGGCCGTTAAAGGTAGCCATGGCCGTATTGTATTCACTCTCAGCTCTTAAAAAATTCTTACGGGAAGAAACCTGTGCCTCGAGCAAGGCTTGCTGCCTTTCATATTCGGCCTTTAAATAACTGAGCTGCCCCATGGTTTCGAGGTAATGCTGCTGGATTTTCACGAATTCGGGATGCTCCAGGGTAACCACTACCTGTCCGGCCCTTACCTTGTCGCCCACTAACAAAGGGGTGTTTTTAATGTATCCGGCCTGATATGTGCTTACCAGGGCCCTGTTTGCGGGTGGCACATCAATAGTCCCGGTGGTATGCACCCCTTCAGTCATTTCAATTTCCCTCACATTTCCGAGTTCCATTTTGCCCGTTTTATACTGGTTAGCACTTATGGTAATGGCATTCATGACTGAATTAGAAGCAGGTTTTTCGGCATCATTCCCACCCGGTTTGCAGGAATGGAACAACAATACAGATAAGCTTAATAAATAAACAGGAATTGGAATTTTCATCGAAACATGTTTAAAGGGTTAAATATCTAAGAGCGATGGTGGTTTGATTATACATATGCAGGGCTTCCAGGTAGGACAACTCCACCTCGTTGGCATTTTCAAGGCTTTGGATGTACTCAAAGAAGGTAATCTCCCCAGAGCTGTAACCCAGGCCGGCAGTCTTGCGGATTTCTTCCGATAGTCGCCAACCGTCTTCCTCGTAAAACGACAGTACATCTTTATGCTTCCCCAATTGTTTAATGAGTCGATCCCGCTCCAGTAAGAGTTGCCGTTCAAAATTTTCTGTTTCCTGCATCCCGGCTTCCCGGGCTATTCTGGTAGCCTTGATCCTGGAAGAATTGCCCTGGAAGAAGAGCGGGATTTTTAGCCCCAGCTGGTATCCGTACAATTGCTCCTCCAGGCCGCTGTTGCTACCCAGAAAATAATCCAGGCTGATATCCGGAAGCAAGCGTTGTGCTTCATAACTGCCTTCGGCCTTTAACTGCTCGTTACGGTGCCGGTAATACGCCATTCCGGGATGGTTATCCGTAATTTCCGGTTCCCATTCCAGTTTTTCCATAAGGGGGGTAGCTATCTGGAAAGTGCTATCGGCTTGGGCCAGGGCCTGCAATTCTGCTTCAGCCAGCTCCACTTCGGCAGACACTTGCGTAAGAAGCGTATGCCACTCCTGATATTTGGCGCGTGCCGTTATACGCTCCAGGTAATTGGTTTCCCCCAGATCAAAACGACGTTGTGCTGCCTCCGAAAACTTTCTGTATAAACTGTCGAGTTGTCGGTAGACCTCCTGTTTTGCTCTGGTGTATTGCAGCCTGAGGTATACCATAGTCAATTGCCGTTCTAACTGCCATTTTTCTAATTCATAAGTGTCTGCAGACAGGTCGAGGCCCGATTTAAAGATTTTCCTCTGTGCGAAGTAGCGGGTAGGAAACATAAAGTTCTGCTGAATCCCGTACACTTCCAGGGGTTTGTTGTTATAAGCGAGGTTATTCTGGTCGTACTGATAGTATATCCCGGTCTTTTCAAACTCGAAAGCGCTGCCCATCAGGGCTTCCGCTTGTTTCATTCTTAGGGAAGCAGCTTCCAGTCCGGCATTGTTTTCCCGCGCCAGTTGCAGGATTTCAGGAAGGCTGAGCGCTTTTTCCTGGGCGGTCACCGCCATTGAAATCAGCAATAGCAGAACCATTAAAGTAGTATTCCGGCCGGAAATAGATGATCGGGTGGTGGTCGCTTTATCCTTTTTAACCTTGTCCCCGAAAATTGCGTAAAGAACGGGCAGTACCACCAGGGTCAACAAGGTAGCGGATACCAATCCTCCGATCACCACAGTTGCCAGTGGCCTTTGAACTTCGGCTCCTGCGCTTGATGACACTGCCATGGGCAGGAATCCCAGAGCAGCCGCTGAAGCCGTAAGCAGCACGGCCCGCAGGCGGTCTTTTGTGCCCTGAACTATACGTTCTGTTGTCGTTGTCATACCATGAATTTTTAATTCCTTAAAATGTTCAATCAATACAATGCCGTTAAGCACGGCAATGCCGAATAGGGCAATAAAACCTATGCCCGCCGAAATACTAAACGGCATATCCCGGATCCATAGCAGCCATACGCCTCCTATGGCAGCCAGGGGTATGGCGGAATACACCATTAGTGCCTCCTTAATCGAATTAAAGGCGAAAAAGAGCAGAATAAAGATGAGCGCCAGGGCTATGGGAACGGCAACCAGTAACCTGCTCCGGGCACTTTGCAGGTTCTCAAACTGTCCGCCATAGGTAATGGAATACCCTGCCGGCAGCCTTATCTCCGCTTCGATGCGTGCCTGTACATCGTCTACAACCGACTGCAGGTCGCGGTTCCGAACATTAATCCCTACAACGATACGTCTTTTGGTATCATCCCTTGATATTTTTGCTGCCCCTTCGGTTATGGAAATATCAGCAAGTTGGGAGAGTGGAATTTTTCCCCCCGATGGAAGGTCAATCAGCAGGTTTTGCAAGTCCTTTAAATCTCCCCGGCTCCCGGCGTCGAGCCT
>CAYSVQ010000096.1:0-47720 GCA_964434565.1 uncultured Flavobacteriaceae bacterium
TTGTTTCATATGCATGGATAGGATAAGCAGACCAGCCGGCCTTTCCGTAACCCCTTGCAGGATGAAATTAGACAAAAAAGGCCATTTTCCTGTTACTCCTTATAATTTGCGCGGAATATATCCTATACTGGCAATTATTCCTACCTTTGCTCACTATTAAATCCATTATCATGGCTAAAAGCAAAGACGCAAGGAAGAACCTTAAAAAAGAAGCCGTACTTACCCCAAAGGAAAAAAAAGCGGCTAAACGCGAAAAGAAAGGTAAGAGGAAATAAGCGGTAGGTGCAACCGGTGTTCTTCCGACGCCGGGCAGGATGCACAGAACATAATGGTTACCTTTGTTGGCGATTGGCTGTCATTTTCCCGTTGCAGTCATTTCAATTTCTCATAAGCGTCTTGAAAATTTTAATCAGCCGATTGCAGCACAATCCCGATTGAAATTTTTCTTTATTCCGCTGAAGTTTATCCAGAAAGATTTTTAAAATATTCAGAGTTTATTATCTACCTTTAATCTGTTAAAGGCCAATTGATGTCTTGCTTCGGCCCGATACAGCCAATTTGCAGGATCCCTTTTTAATTGGGGGATTCTATGCCGGTTGCCGGGAAAATCCGGAATCCGCGGTAAGGTTGCTTTCATGAATGCTTAATTAACCGGGACGTGGAGTTATGCCCACCTTTCTGCCGTATATTGAATTGAATCGGTTGAGACTGCTGCTGGTAATCTTTCTGGGCAGCCTGCCTTTCCTTTCTTTCCCGCAAAATACGGATAGCCTACTGCGAATCTGGAAATCAGACAAATCGGGGATGGAGGAAAAATTCCAGGCCCTGCAAGCGCTTAGCGATGCCTATGCATATAGTTATAAGGCCGACAGCGCCCTGATCTATGCAAAACTTCTTCTAGACCTTGCCGGTAAATTCAATTCCCCTGCAAGAGAATCTGAAGTCCTTCTCTATATGAGCAGTATTTATTATGAAGACAGCCGGTATGATGAAGCACTCTTATGCCTTGAAAAATCATTGGCTCTCTCACTCGAGGTAAATAACCCAAACAAGCTGCCAGACATTTACAGGATGTTTGGGGTGGTTCTGGAGGCACTTGGAGACCCCGCCAAAAGCCTGGAGTATTTTAAGCTGAGTTATCAGACAAGCCTGGAAAACAAGGATTCTATCAGTTTGTCCAAAGCCCTTAACAGCCTGGCCATATCGAATCAGTACTACCTTGGTAATTACCAGCAGGCAATAAGCTATTACCTTGAAGCCATAGCAGTTAATAAGGCTCTGAACCGGATAGCAGGCCTTGGGAATAATTATTATAACCTGTCTGGCAGTTATTACAGCCTTGGAAATACTGTCCAGGCGATCCGTTACCAGTTGGATGCCCTTAAACAGTTCGAGCGCCTGAAGGATACGGTAGGGATCCAGGATTCATATAATTCTATTGGAAATACCTATAGCTTGCAGAAAGATTATGATAAAGCCCTTGAATATTTCCGAATGAGCCTCGATCTGAGCCAGCGTACCAAAGACAGGGTGAGTGAGGCTTTGGTCCGTATCAACATTGGTAATGTAAAGCTCGATATGGACGAACTTGCAGAAGCCGGCGTACAGCTTGAGGAAGGCGTTCGTATTCTGGAACAGATAGGCAACCGAAATTACCTGGACCATGGCTATCTGAACCTTGGGAAGTATAACCTCCGGACTGCCAACCATGCACAGGCCCGTACATACCTGGAAAACGCCGTGTTACTGGCAAAAGAAGAACATGATGACGGGGCGCTGGCCAGTTCACTTTCCGGCCTTGGGGCCGTGGCATACGAAGAAGGGAAGTACCATGAAAGCCTGAAATTCCTGAAGGAAGCCATTCCTTTTGCCAGGAAACTGCAAAACAAGGAAGCCCTGAGCGACATTTACCGGCATCTGTACCGGGCCTATTCTGCCCTGGGGCAGACACAAAATGAGCTGAGCAGTTACAGAAATTATATACTTTACAGAGACAGCCTGATAGATATGCAAAGCATACGGGAAACCACCAGGCAGGAGATGGAATTTAATTTTGCCCGGAAACAACTCGCCGACAGCCTAAAGTTTGCACACCAGCAGACCCTTAAGGAACTGCAGATTCGCCGGGGAAGAAGTCAGCGGAACTTTGCATTTATAGGGATGCTCATCCTTATTATTTCAACCGGCCTCGTGTACCGGCAGTACAGATTTACCAAAAAAGCCCGTAAACGATCTGATGAATTGCTGTTAAACATCCTCCCTGCCGAAATTGCCCTGGAGCTGAAGGAAAAGGGAAAAGCCGAAGCACGGCATTACGATATGGTTTCTATTCTCTTTACCGATTTTAAAGGATTTACCAGAAACGCAGAACAACTTACCGCCAGCGAGTTAATTGGCGAGATTAATTATTGTTTTGAAGCTTTTGATTATATCATGGAAAAGTATCGAATCGAAAAAATAAAGACCATTGGGGATGCCTATATGGCCGCAGGGGGTTTGCCGGTACCATTCCCGGAATCCTGCAAAAATACCATCCTGGCCGCCCTCGAAATGCAATCGTTTATATCCCGCAGGAAAGAACAGAACGATGGCAACAACCGTATGTCCTTTGAGATGCGGGTAGGTATCCATACCGGCCCTGTGGTTGCCGGAATCGCCGGGGTGAAGAAGTTTCAGTATGATATTTGGGGAGATACTGTAAATACGGCTTCCAGAATGGAAAGCCAGGGCGAAGTGGGAAAAGTGAATATTTCACAAACCACCTATGAAATAGCAAGGCATACCGGCATTTTCAATTTTGAAGACAGGGGAGAAATCCAGGTAAAGGGCAAAGGTGAATTAGCGATGTATTTTGTTACCCATAAGCCCCCGGATGGTGGATAAGAAGATGCCATCCTCATATAGCCGTCCGAGCCTGCAGGCAATGTCATGCAGTATGACAATTGAAAGCACCAATAATAATGATGCCTGTTAATGTTTAACAAAATAGTTGGCTTATTGATATGTTTTTACTAAATTACATTCAGTTATATCGGGGTGCTGCCAGTATCATGGTGGCTGAGATTACACCCGTTGATTCTCCGGATAATGCCGGGGAAAAGTATAGCAGCAAAAGGAACATTCAGTAATGTAAAAGTTATTGTTCGTTCCTTTTGTGTTTTAATCGCCCCCTGAATTTATACTTATCAAGCAGGAAGTGTAATGCCTTTGACGGGGGTTCGAACCATCCGCACCTAACAGCATCATCAACCCCGCTTTTTCGAAGTTCAGTCACAATCTGCCCCACTTAAGCCCGCTTTATGTATTTTTAATGCCATATTCCGAGGCTATGAAAAAGAAATACGGTTATATCCTTTTGCTGGTGCTGGTATTGCCGTTAATCTTTCTTGGCGTTTGCAATATTATCATAGAAGAAACCGCAAGAGGCAAGACATATAATAACATCCATGAGTTGCCCACTAACAGGGTGGGGTTGGTGCTCGGCACTGCACGTGGCCTTACCGCAGGAGGCCTTAATCCATTTTATACCAATCGCATCCAGGCCGCCGTAGCCCTTTATGAAGCCGGTAAGATTCAATATGTACTTGTAAGTGGCGATAACGGGTCACTTTATTACAACGAGCCGGTCGCGATCAGGAAAGACCTTGTACAGGCGGGAATTCCGGAGGATTGTATTTTCCTGGACTACGCCGGGTTCAGGACGCTGGATTCCATGGTAAGGGCAAAGGCGGTATTCGGGCTCGACAGCGTTACTGTAATTTCGCAGCAATTCCATAATGAGCGGGCTATTTTCCTCGCTGAAAAAAAAGGCCTCACCGCGGTTGGCTTCAATGCCAGGGATTTGGCCGGTGGACAGGGTCAGAATGTGCGATTCCGCGAATATTTTGCCCGGGTGAAAGTGTTTATCGACCTGCTTCTCAATACGCAACCTAAATATTACGGCGAGCGAATTGAAATCGAATGAAAGACGGGATAATTTTAACCCGGATGGTTATGGGGCGAATAACTCCTGAAAAAATGTTTACATTAGGGTTTCCTTGAAGCTGACCATGTGATGTAAAGGTATAACCCCCGTTTAAATCCCTACCATGGCAAAAAAGGTCATTCCCCGTTTAATGTGTTTGCTTTCTCCCTGCAGACAGGTTCCTCCGGGCCGCAATTCAGGGGGAACGCCTCACCTCACCTCCACCTTTAGATTTATAATTATATGCGCTGCCTGCTTAATTTTCTCTTGCCGGCCTGGCGGGAAATCTGAATCCCCATCGGAGGAATCCTGGGTTTCCCTTTTTAACGGAACGGATTTGAGTGGATGGGATATCAAGATTTCGGGCTTTCCCCTCAATGAGAATTTTAATAACACCTTTGTGGTTGAAGACAGTATGATCCGTATACGATACGATCAGTATGATACCTTCAATGATGCTTTCGGGCATATGTATTACAAACAGCCGTTTTCCTATTACAAACTGCGTTTTGCGTACCGGTTTGTGGGTGATCAACTTCAGGGCGGGGCAAGCTGGAATATACGTAACAGCGGTATTATGCTTCATTCTCAGTCAGCAGCAAGCAACGAAGTCTCACAGGATTTCCCGGTTTCCATAGAAATGCAATTACTGGGTGGCCTCGGAACAGAAGAGCGCACCACCGCCAATGTATGTACTCCGGGAACCGCTGTGGAAATGGACGGAACTGTTAATTATGATCACTGTATCGCTTCGCATTCGGCCACCTATCATGGAGACCAATGGGTGCAGGCGGAGGCCCTGGTGCTGGGAGGGGAAGCCATGTATTTTATTGTTGAAGGCGATACGGTACTGCAATTCCAGCGCCCACAGGTTGGGAGCGGGTTTATAACAGACAACGAAGTCCGGTCAGACTGGGAATCCTTTGGTGTGGCGCGCGATAAAGAAAAGTGGATTTCCAAATCCGGCGAAGTATTAACTTCTGGCTATATTGCGTTACAGGCCGAGAGCCATCCAATCGATTTTAAGGACATCGAATTACTAAACCTGTGTGGTTGTATGGATCCACTGGCAAAGAACTATAAGAGTTACTATGTAAAGGCCGATTCGGTAGCCTGTGAATTTTAAGATCTACAGAACTTCGCGGGGCTTCTCTGTTTTGAATGAAATAATGTATTTTAGACAGACCAATCAAACCAGGCATGCCTAGCCTCAAAACCCTCATAAAAAACCTGGGCCCCGGCCTGCTTTTCGCCAGTATGGCCATTGGGACCTCCCACCTTGTACTTTCAACCAAAGCAGGTGCGCAGTACGGCTGGGTTATGGTAATCCCCATTCTCCTTGCCAATCTGCTGAAATATCCCTTTTTTGAATTCGGGATCCGCTACACCAACGTCACAAATAAATCCCTCATTGAAGGTTACCTCAACCGGGGCAGAAGCTACCTTTGGTTATATGCATTCATTACGCTGGTGACAACCTTTACGATCCTGGCCGCCCTCTATGTGGTGACCGCAGGGCTGCTTATCAATCTTTTAAATGCACCCGGCCTGTCTGTAGCCAAGGTGGCCCTTGGGTTGTTCTGCTTTATTAGCGCCACCCTTATTATAGGCCGCTATAAATTCCTGGAAATCTCCCTTAAATTCGTGGTGACCATCCTGTTTCTTGCCCTGCTTGTCACTACCATACTGGTAGTTTTAAAAGGGCCGGCAGCCTTCGTTCCCGGCTTTGATCGCCCCGCTATCTTTAATGAAGTGGGGATCCTTTTCCTTATCGGTCTCGTGGGCTGGATGCCGACAGCCGTAGAGGCCAGTAGCTGGATCAGCCTGTGGACTCTGGAAAAATATAAACTTACCGGGGTGCGGCTCAGCCTGAAGGAGGCCTTGCAGGAATTTAATTCCGGGTACCTGATGACCGCCTTGCTAGCTGTTTTCTTCCTGATTATTGGTTGGTTAACCCTATATGGTTCCAATACTATTCTGAGTGACAATGCGGTGGTATTTGCAGACCAGGTTGTACAATTGTTTAGCATACACATAGGTAATTGGGCCTATATTTTTATAGCTATTTCGGCCTTTGCCACCATGTTCAGCACCTGTATGACCGCCCACGACGCCATCGCCCGGGTAAGTGTTGATATTATCGGCTTAATAAACCCGGGAAAAAAGGATTTTTCGGGCAAGAGGTATTATGCGGCGGGCATATTGCTGTTGGCCATGATAAATTACCTCGTAGTAACAGTCTTTAGTGCCAACATGGGGTTTTTAGTGGCCCTGGCCACCTTTATTTCCTTTGTATTGGCCCCCATTGTGGGTTACATGAACCTTAAAAATGTAATGAGCAACGATCTGCCTGAGGAGTACAGGCCGGGAAAATCCCTGCAACTGTTAACCTATGCCGGGATCATTTTCCTGTCGCTTTTCGCGGCATATTATTGCTGGCTGGTAGTGGTTTAGTTCCGGGTTCAGGGTTTGAGTATTGAGCATGCCTGAATAAGGTTGCCCTTTTTCTGGTTATTAACCTTACGCTTTCCAGTAAACAAATACAACCGCATGCAGCCAGCAAACTGGCGCATTCCCATCCGAGGCCTGGCATAGGCCCGCCAGAGGTGGGGACCCGTGGACCCGGGGATCCGCGGACCCGGGCACGCAAGTCCACAAATCCCATCTAATCCGGGGATGCCAGGGCCCTCCCATTTCAAGATAGCCTGGTTCCCTGCAATAATAAAGCAGCAGTCGGTCAAAGTTTAAGGTTCAAGGGATGAGCATGCCTGAATAAGGTTACATGTTCCGGACAGAAAACGTTGTCAGGTTCACATTATAAACCTCTGCCTTTTGCTAACTTATGTTTATCTGCTTTAGCGATGCTGATAATGAGAATCAATTATTAAGGCAGGTAACCTATATGGCATTATCCTTGATTTCCTGCACCACCTCCGGGTTAAGCAGGGTGCTGATATCACCCAGGTCTGCGGCATCCCCAGAGGCTATTTTACGGAGGATACGCCTCATGATCTTTCCGCTGCGGGTCTTGGGCAAGCCACTTACGAACTGTATTTTCTCCAGTTTGGCAATTGGACCTATCTGTTCCGCGATCTGCTGGTTGATTTCCTTCCGCAGGTTCTCCCGGTCGCGTCCCTCCCCGGTTTCCTTCAGGATTACAAAACCGTAGAGTGCATTGCCTTTAACGTCGTGTGGAAAGCCAACCACGGCCGATTCGGCTACTGCCTGATGTTCATTGATTGAATCCTCAATAGGGGCCGTTCCAAGGTTATGGCCAGACACAATTATAACGTCGTCTACCCTGCCGGTTATCCGGTAATAGCCAACGGCATCACGGAGTGCACCGTCACCTGTAAAGTATTTGTTTTCGAATGTGGAGAAGTAAGTTTGCCGATACCGTTCATGGTCACCCCAAATAGTTCTTGCCATGGCCGGCCAGGGGAATTTAATGCAAAGCCTTCCGTTAACCTGATTTCCTTTCAGTTCCTTTCCCTCATCATCCATCAGGGCGGGTTGCACACCTATAAACGGCAGGGTGGCATAGGTAGGGGTGGTTGGCGTTACAAATGGTATAGGCGAGATCATTATCCCTCCCGTTTCCGTCTGCCACCAGGTGTCTACAATCGGGCTTTTCCCTTTTCCGATATTATTGTTGTACCAGTGCCAGGCCTCCTCATTAATGGGCTCACCTACAGAGCCCAGAACCTTGAGGGACGAAAGGTCGTACTTCTCCACGTAATCAAGACTTTCCTTAGCAAGAGACCTGATGGCCGTGGGTGCCGTATAGAACTGACTTACCTTGTGTTTTTCCACCACTTGCCAGAAACGCCCATAGTCAGGGTACGAAGGAATGCCCTCGAACATCACTGTGGTGGCACCATTGGCCAGAGGGCCATAAACTATGTAGGAATGCCCGGTGATCCAGCCGATATCGGCGGTACACCAAAATATGTCCTGTTCCCGGTACTGGAAGATGTTTTTGAAGGTATAAGCGGTAAATACCATATAACCGGCACAGCTGTGGACCATGCCCTTGGGCTTGCCTGTAGACCCGGAAGTATATAAAATAAATAGCGGGTCTTCGGCATCCATGATCTCCGCGGTAATATCGGCATAGGCCTTATCAAGCAAGGGTTGTAACCACAAATCGCGCCCCTGCTTCATCTTGACCCCAGCTCCGGTGCGTTTTACGACAAGCACGGTATGTATCCCCGGGCAACTTTCCAGGGCGGAATCCACTATGCCTTTCAGATCAACCTTCTTCCCGCCCCTGTACGACCCGTCTGAAGTAATCAGGAGTTTACAGTCGCTGTCATTTATCCTGGTGGAGAGTGCATTTGCTGAAAACCCGGCAAACACCACCGAATGAATGGCTCCAATGCGGGCACAGGCCAGCAATGCCACAGCCAGTTCGGGGATCATAGGAAGATAAATACAAACCCTGTCGCCCTTCTCAATTCCATGCTCCTTCAAAACGTTGGCCATACGGCAAACTTTTTCATGCAATTCCCTGTAGCTGATATGTAGGGTTTCTTCGGCGGGGTCATTGGGTTCGAAAAGAATGGCAGTTTTATCACCTCTGGTGGGTAAATGTCTATCCAGGCAATTCTCGGTGATGTTCAGGCGTGCGCCGTCAAACCAGCGTACCTCAGGTTTGGTAAAATCCCAACTGAGCACCTGATCCCATTTTTTACGCCATACAAAATGCTCTTCGGCTATTTCTTCCCAGAACGATTCGGGATCACGTACGGATTTCCGGTAGACCTGAAAGTATTCTTCAAGGTGCTTAATGTGGTAATTGCTCATATTATGGTTTTATTCATTCCTGGTTTCCTGAACTCAGAAAGCAAAGACATCATGGAATCAATGATTCCCGGCCTTGCCTGCTCCCTGGGGAACACGAATATCTTCAACTATATCCTGCACTTCCAGAGGGGGCTCCCTTGTTAATAAGGCGGTAACAATGGCGACACTAAAGTTAAGCAACATGGCTACCGTTCCAAAACCTTCGGGGGAAATTCCCAGCCACCAATCGGCTTCGGTTCCGCCACCGAACATGTCGAACTTAAATTTCAGCATATAAAATAACATGGAAAGAATACCTACCATCATCCCGGCTATGGCCCCTTCCTTGTTCATCCTTTTATAAAATATACCCATGATAATGGCCGGAAAGAAGGAGGCTGCTGCCAGGCCGAATGCAAGGGCCACGGTAGCCGCCACGAAATCAGGAGGATTGATCCCGAAATACCCGGCAACAATCACGGCCGCGACCGCAGAAAGACGTGCAGCAATAAGTTCGCCCCGGTCCGAAATATCCGGCTTTATCTGTTTTTTTATGAGATCGTGCGAGATGGAAGTGGAAATTACCAGCAACAGGCCTGCTGCGGTAGACAGGGCAGCGGCAAGGCCGCCTGCCGCTACAAGGGCGATTACCCAGTTGGGCAGCCTGGCTATTTCGGGGTTTGCCAGGACGGTGATATCCGGATCTACCGTGAGTTCATTCTGGCTTGCATCGGCAACATACTGAATACGGCCGTCTTTGTTCTTATCGTCAAAAACAATCAGGCCTGTAGTCTCCCATTTGGAAAACCACGTTGGCATTGAGCTGTATTCCTGGCCGCTTACAGTTTCTATGAGATTAGTTCTTGCAAACACTGCTATGGCCGGAGCCGTAGTATAAAGGAGGGCTATAAAAAGTAGCGCATAACCGGCCGATTTACGGGCGTCCCTAACTTTGGGGACTGTAAAGAAACGGACGATAACATGTGGGAGGCCTGCTGTGCCCACCATCAGGGCCGCGGTGATGCAAAAAATGTCTATCATAGGCTTGGATCCTTCAGTATATGGGTCAAACCCCAGTTCAGTAAGCAAACCATCAAGTTTATCCAGAAGGGAGACGCCTTCTCCCTCAACCATACTACCCATCCCAATTTGGGGTATTGGATTCCCGGTCATTTGTATGGAAATAAAAATAGCCGGTACCAGAAAGGCAAAAATCAAAACACAATACTGGGCAACCTGTGTATAGGTGATTCCCTTCATGCCCCCGAGGACGGCGTAAAAAAGCACAATGACCATTCCTATGAGGACCCCCGTATTAATTTGAACTTCCAGAAAGCGGGAAAAGACCAGGCCCACGCCGCGCATCTGACCGGCCACATAAGTGAAGGAAACCAGCAAGGCGCAAAAGACAGCTACCGTACGGGCCACATTGGAGTAATAGCGGTCTCCTATAAAATCGGGGACTGTGAACTTTCCAAACTTCCTGAGGTAGGGGGCCAGCAGGAGGGCAAGGAGCACATAGCCGCCGGTCCAGCCCATGAGGTAAACCGATCCGTCATAACCGGTAAAGGATATCAGGCCAGCCATTCCCAGGAAAGATGCCGCCGACATCCAGTCGGCCGCCGTGGCAAGCCCGTTCGCCAGGGGAGACACGCCGCCACCGGCCACATAAAAGTCTTTGGTGGAACGCGCTTTGGACCAAATGGCAATTCCTATGTAAAGGGCGAATGTAAGCCCTACTAGGAGGTAGGTCCAGGTTTGAACATCCATTACTGTATTGGTGTTAGTTGATTGGTATTACTCGCGGTACCCGAATTTTCGGTCGAGCTTGTTCATCAGATAAACATAGACAAAAATTAATATCACGAAGATAAAGATCGATCCTTGTTGGGCGAACCAGAAACCCAGCTTGAAGCCCCCGAGGGAAATCGAATCAAGGGGTTCTTTCAACAAAATTCCAAAACCATAGGAAACCAAAAGCCAGATACCTAATAAAATGCCCAGGTACTTCAGATTGGTCTTCCAGTAGGCCCTGGCCTTTTCAACTTTGTCCATTCCTTGTTTGTTTGCCTAAATATAAGTATTCCGGAAAACTATAGGCAAGGCCCGGGAAAAAACTTGGTCAAATATGGAATTTCCTGAAACTGTATAAGGCATCACAGTATAATCCCTGCGGGCTAAAAGATTGGAGCTAGTAAGGCAGGCTTAACAGCTCACATTTGCCTTTTCGCCATGAGTTTTGAATCTTTGAGGGAAAATAGCGCTACATGAAACTGATCAAAGTAACCAGAAAGACCCGGGCAGAGCAACGCTTCAGCCCTGCGATGGGCATATTGCATACCAGGGTAACCTATATAAAAAAGAGCATTGCAGGCGTGCCCGTAAAGACCCTCCACGCCTATCGTGGAACCTATTATGGCGAAGTAAAGGATTGCCAGGCCTGTAAACTTACGCGTTGAGCCATCACTCTTTCAGCTCCTCGTAGTTAAGGACTACCAAAAGTTGCCGCTCATTCTGTTTGTGCAGCATTTCAAGGCAATATACCCCATCCGTACAATTATTGAGGATTCTTTCCTCCCCGTAGCCCTTTGCTTCCACAATACTGGCGGCAGGGGTCCCTTGTCGCAGGAGGTAATTTTTTATGGCATCAGCACGATTTTGCGAAAGCCTTAAATTGGCTGTGCTGGATCCGCGACTGTCGGTATGTGTTTCTATCCTCAGCCTGAGTTCCGGGAATTTCCGTACGGCCTCAACGGCCTTGTCTAGTTCCGCCGCGATCTCCGGCTTTACCACCGCACTGTTCCGGTCGAAAAAGAACCTGTCGGTTTTAATAATAGATTGGTCTTCGGATTCCCGGACCAGATCGTTTAGCTTGTCCATTACGATATCCAGTGCACGTCCCTGCAGCGAGTCGAGACCATCCGTTCCAAAGGCTGCGGAATGCGCTGCATATCCGTGTTTTGATGCCTTCAGATGTGCCTTGTCCCGATAAGGGATCTCGATGCGATAGGCGCCATGATCATCCGTATAAACTTCTTTGAGCAGGGAACTGTCGGCGGCATGTACTGCCACCGCCACTTTCTCGATGCCGAAGCCGGATTCGGGATTCAGAATGCTGCCCCTGAAAACAAGGGTCTTCAGGCCAGGCATCTCAGAAACCTTGAAACCATACAGATCGTCATTGCCTTTCCCCCCCGGTCGGTTTGAAGCAAAATATCCCATAAAGCCGTTACCCTCATCATTGCGGATAACCAGCCCGAAATCGTCCTTTGCAGAATTAAAGTCCCGCCCAAGGTTCACAGGAATACTAAAACTCCCGTCTTGTTGGATCACTGATTTATAGATATCCATCCCACCCAGCCCGTAGAAAACATCCGAGGAAAAATAAAAGCTGTCATCAAGGATATAGGGAGCCACTTCGTTCCCCGGGGTATTGATACGGGGCCCCAGGTTCACGGGAGCTGACATTATCAGGCCATTATTGGTGTACACGTAATAAATGTCCGTTCCTCCGTAGCTGTCCTCAAAATTCGCAGCAAAGTACAGTTTCTCACCCTTGCTTTCATAAAATGGGTAATAGAAAGAAGTACTCAGGTCGCGAAGGAGGTAGGTAAAATTTCCAGCAGAATCAGTAAGGCCGATAGCCAATGCGTTCTTCCCGTTTTCATCGAAGGATAGCCGTCCGTCCTCTGCATTAGAGAGAATGTAAAACAGTTTCCGCAGGGATTCTGAATAATATGGAGTGGCTTCATGAAAATTACCCTCGGGCATTTCCGTAAACTGATTGGTGTTCTGAATGTTGCCATCGGGGCTCACGCGTGCTACATAAATATCCAGGTATGCTTCGCCACTGGGGCTATAAACCTGTTTGGAATCGAGGGCCCTCGCTGATGTAAACAGCAGGCGGTTTCCCAAGAAGGAGGGCGCAAAGTCTGCCTGGGGGCTGTTCTCCCGAAGGTTGAATATTTCAGCAGGAGCAATGTCTACATCTCCCCGGCTGAGCAGCTCAAAATTAAACTCAGCATTCTCAAGAAGTTCTTTGGAAAAATAGTTTTCCTTTGTGGCCAGGAAGGCTTTTACCCTGTCTATTCCCGATGTACGGGCCATAGCCTGAAACATGTCGTTATAATGGTGAACGGTCATAACCGTATCCTGTTTAAACAGTTCCAGATATGAATCTGTAGCTTTTTCAAAACTGCCCGCTTTCATGTAGGAATGCGCGAGGTTCAGTTCTTGCTTCGGACTCAGGGGTTTTTTCAGACGTTCTTTATGATACGCTGAAATGGCTTCGGTGTAGGCATATTCAAAGTAGTGTATATCTGCCTTCGACCGTTTTTCCTGGGCCGTCAGGGATACTGTGGCTATTAGGATGCAAAAGAAGGAAAGCAAGCCGGTTTTCATTTTATTACCTGATTTAAAAGAACCTTGGTGAATCTATTTGTTTGCCTTTACCTTTTATTCGGTCAGGGCGGCCATCATAGGTAACATCCCCTCTACCCAGGAAGAACTTAAGGATCACTTCGTGCGATCCCTGGGCAAATTCCCCCAGGGCGTTGGTATTGTAATCGTAGGCATACCCTATAAATGTACTTCCGGAAACCTGAAATCCCGCCAGCCCGCTAACGGCATTATCAAGGCGGTAGGAGGCGCCAACGGTAAAGGCATCGTTGATCAGGAAATTGGCCGAGACGTTAAAGTTTAGGGGTGAACCGTTCAGATAATTAAGCAGAAAGGCAGGTTTAAACTTCAGCTCGTCATTTATATCGAATACATATCCGCCTATAAAATTAAATTGTTGTTTGTCTTCTATTATCCCTGCCACCACATCATTATAAATCCCTTCGGTTAAAAAATTGGGGACTGAAAGTCCCACATACCAGTGCCGCTCATAGAGGAACAACCCCGCACCTATGGTGGGATAGAAATTATTATCATTCTGTGCCTGCAAAAGGGGGTCGTTCTCCACTTCGAAATCACCTTTGGAAAAATCCACATTTAAGAGGGAACCTCCAGCATCTATTCCGAAAGACAGGCGGATATCTTCAGAGAGATTTACCTGAAAAGAGTAAGCCAGGTCTATATATGTTTGGGTGGTAGGCCCCAGCTGGTCGTTCACCACATTGAAGCCCAGTCCGTGCCTGTCGTTTGCCAAGGGTAGATTCACCCCGAACCTCATGGTTCTGGGAGCCCCGGGGATCCCCGTCCACTGTGCCCGGTAAAGGCCGGTAATATCCGGGGTCTCAACCGTACCCACATAGGCCGGGTTAAAACTCCCGATGTTGTACATATATTGGGTGTATTGCGGTTCCTTCTGTGCATAGATGCCTCCCGCTATGCAAAGCATGGTGAGGGTGTGGAAAATAAAAACGGTCTTTCTTTGCTTTTTCGCCATAGTAAAGGCCATTACCTTTTTATCTTATTATCTGGATCCATCCTTTGCGCACTTCAGTCCCATCGCCCAGATCAAGGATATAAAAGTACGTTCCCTTTGGCAAATTGCCGTTCTTTCCCGTGCCATCCCAGCTGTTGTCGTAATTCCTTGATTCATATACACTATTTCCATATCGATCGAATATATGTATGTGCACCCCGGGGTATAATTCAATATTATTTACCACAAGGCGATCATTCACCCCATCGCCGTTTGGCGAAAATTGGTTGTAAAGGAACCCGGGGTCCTGTTCATTGAGCAGGTCAACAAATATTCCGTCCACCGTTGCCGCGTTGTTATCGGGATTTGTATCGAGGCCATATGAAGGATCGAGGAGCACCGAATTTTCCAGTTCGCCATCTGACCCCCCGTCAACAATTTCAACCTCGATGCGCAGTACAGCTTCTTCTCCCGGATCAAGGCGGGATACCGTCCACAGGCTGGCAGCCTGGTCATAGTTACTGTCTGACAAGGTGCCAATGAAAAGAAACCCGTTTTGGATGACCTCCTGTACGGGTATATTCACCCCCGGGCTATTGGAGACGTTAGTCAGGGTAACGGCAAATATTAAGCGCTCTCCCAATTCATACCTTCCTCCAGGTCTGGGGTTCTCCAGTACTTTGGTAAGGGCGAGGTCTATATCGCCCAGTACGCAGGTGGGGGAATTGATATCGGGATCGCAGGGATCCATGGGATCGCTGCCGTTTGCAATCTCGTCGGCATCGCTGATGCCATCACCGTCGGTATCACAAGTTGGGCTGTTGATGTTGGGGATGCAACCGTCTTCATTAGCGGGGTCCTGCTGATCGTTCACCCCATCACCGTCCGAATCTTCCGTATTGGAATCGAGGGCGTCTATAATGCCATCCTGGTCTTCATCCAGCGGGTTATCCGGATCGTCGCCAACTTCGGTACTGTCGTCTATGCCGTCACCATCCGAATCGGGGTCTAACGGATTAGTGCCAAGGATGGCTTCCAGACCGTCTGAGAGGCCGTCGCCATCCGTATCAGAATCGGTAATAGTTCCGGTTCCCGTATCGCTTACATCGATGAGCGGGTTACTTGAGGTGAGTGTTACGGTAAAGGTCTCAGCGTCCTCCGCCAGCATATCGGCAAGGGTGGCTACCGAAAATTCAACCGTTTCCCCCGCATTGCCATTAAAGCTCAGTTCCTGAGGGGTGTTGTCATAATCTTCTGGACTCGAAAGCGGGGCGGGGCCCCCGGTTGCGGAACCGTCTGTATAGCCGGTGGTTACTGTAAATCCACCTCCGGAAATCGCATTGTTAAGCGTTACAGTGAAAACGAGGTCTTCACCTTCTTCTGCCCCGGCGTCATTAATTGTCAGGGCGGCACTATCGTCGTCTATAAGGTCGATCTGTGCCGTGGAGGGATTACCTATTGTATAGGCCGGACTCGGTGCAAGTGTAAGGATTATTGTTTCTGTGTTCTCCAGAAGATCATCATCAATGGGGTCTATGTCTATTGACGCCGACCTTTGACCATTTGGGATGCTCACATTGTTGGGGATTGTGGCATAATCCACGCCGTTGCTGGCAGTGCCTCCTATGGAAAAGTTCACAAGAACAGCACTCCCGGTTCCATTTACCTGCCCGAGGTCTATGGTAAACGTGCCTTCGTCCCCGTCTTCCGAGGCTTCGGCATCGCTGGCGGTAATAGTGGCAGTGAAACTGTCATTATCCTCATTGATGACTACCAGGTTGTCTACATCCCCGGGGCCCAGCAGCAGGTATGACAGATCCAGGGAGATGACATCATTGGTGATCACCGTAAACGTTTGGGGCCCGTCAACGAGATCATCATCCACTCCTGTCACCGTAACCAGAACACCTGTGCTCCAGTTCGAGCTATTCAGGGTTACGCTGGGAGGAACAGTACCTTCACCCGGATCACTGCTCCCCAGATTGATGGTTACCGGGAAAAAAGGCTGGGAAGTAAGCGTAACAAGGAATTGGGCGGTGCCCCCGTCTTCATTCGTATTCCCGCTTATCGGGCCGATTAATACCCCGGCCGAATCGTCATTTTGTATGGTCCCCAGGCCCTGGGCATCATTGATGGTTGCATTGACGGCCCCTGTAAGGTTTACGGTAAAATTTTCATTGTTCTCCACTTTGGTATCTCCGGTAACATTAATGGTAATGATGGTACTTGAGGAACCCGCAGGAATAGTTCCCGAACCCCCTATTACACCTGTATAATCATTATCGGCAGTGGTAGCCGAGCCATTGGCGGTATTGTAAGTAAAATCTATATTGTTTACAGCGTTAGCACCCCCTGCTATACTGACCACAAAATCAAACTCAGTAACCCCAGTATCTCCTTCTGGCAGACTGACATTGTTGATACCTATGACATGGGTATCGTCATTCAGAATGGTATAGGTTGAAGAAGCCGGGCTCCCAATCGAGGCACTCCCCGTGGCATTTCCAAGGCTTAAAATTATGGTTTCGTTGGGCTCCACAACCGCATCATTCACAATGATCAGGTTGGGTATGGAGATCTCGGTTGCGGCTGTACCGTTATAATTTCCAGGGGGAATGTTTACCACCTGGGGGCTGTTGAAGTTGAAATCGGAACCAACTGTGGCTGATCCTCCGGTTAAACTTACCGTAACGGTACTGGAGGTTGAAATATTGCCATTAACAAACAAGGTAGGCAGATTGGCATTGCTGTTCTCAGGACCCGATGCGGTAGCGGATGAAAAGGATACTACAAGGTCGTCATTGGTAATGGTCCCGGTGGCCGTAGTTGTACCCAGGGTTGCCCCACCACTGGGGTTGCTAAGGGTTACGGTAAAGGTTTCATTGGGTTCTACCGTAACATCCCCGTTTACATTGATCGTGATCGTTGTGCTGGAAGAGCCCCCACTGAAATTCGCGGTGCCACTTGGCAGTGGTCCACCTGTAAAATCCTGGTTATTAGCCGGGTTAGGGCCGCTGCCCGTTACCGCATAGTCCACACTCGCAGCTGCCGAGTTATCTCCAGTGCGGTTAACGCTAAAGACAAAGGCGGTAGGGCCGCTGTTACCTTCATTCTGCGATACCCCGGAGCCTATGCTCATCACACTGCTGTCGTCATTCTGTATCGTACCCGTGGCCGTGGTAGCTCCCCCCAGAGTACCCACACTAGGATTGCTGATTGTTACCGTGAAGGTCTCATTCGGTTCTATGGCCGTGTCCCCGTTGACGTTCACCGTAATGGTGGCCGTAGGGGACCCCGCCGAAAAATTGGCCGTGCCCGAGGGGAAACTGCCCCCTGAAAAATCCGCCCCATTGGCAGGGCTGCCACCGCTGCCGGTGACCTCCCAATCCACACTGGCTGTGCCAGTGGTATTGGTACGGGTGACCGTAAAGTTAAAGGCCGTTGTACCACTGTTGCCCTCATTCTGCGATACCCCGGAGCCTATGCTCATCACACTGCTGTCGTCATTCTGTATCGTACCCGTGGCCGTGGTAGCTCCCCCCAGGGTACCCACACTAGGATTGCTGATTGTTACCGTGAAGGTCTCATTCGGTTCTATGGCCGTGTCCCCGTTGACGTTCACCGTAATGGTAGCCGTAGGGGACCCCGCCGAAAAATTGGCCGTGCCCGAGGGGAAACTGCCCCCTGAAAAATCCGCCCCGTTGGCAGGGCTGCCACCGCTGCCGGTGACCTCCCAATCCACACTGGCTGTACCAGTGGTGTTGGTACGGGTGACCGTAAAGTTAAAGGCTGTTGTACCGCTGTTACCCTCATCCTGAGATACCCCGGAGCCTATGGTCATCTCACTGCTGTCGTCATTAATTATTGTTCCCAGGCCAGTCTCTTTAATAAGATTTCCACTGGAAGGATCACTCAGCACTACAGTTAAGGTCTCATCCGGTTCTACAATATCATCATCTACTGTATTAATTTCTATAATTTCTGTGGTTTCTCCTGCTAATATTGTCCGCATACCCGACGCGGGCGTATAATCTCCATCGGCAACCAGAGCTGTACCGTCATTAGTAGTAAATTCAAACGTAACAGGTTCAGTGCTTACTTCTGATAAGGTCACGGTAAAAACAAGGGTACCCCCTTCGATAACCGACGGATCATCAATTGAAATATCCTGGCTGTAAGCATTTGAGCCGGATAAGAGAAACATCCCGGCGAGCAGCAAATGGAAAACCCTGTTTGTGAGCATTGAGCCCGACAGTGAAGTGGAAAACTGTATAAATTTCATAGCATATCCGTTGAATTTTTATAAAATTCAATGCTTAGGTAGGGTTTGCCCGGTTGTAGAACTGGGAATACAATAGTAAGAAAAAAGTGGGCACCCCCCCAATATTGGCGGTCAAATAATGCTTTTTCGGGTAAAATGTAATCCGTTTGAGCCTTTATTTACTGATCTATGGCCGCCGCTGCAGTATCAACCGAAGCATCGATCTTTTTTACAAGGCCCTGCAGTACGTTGCCCGGACCTGCCTCCGTAAAGGTAGTGGCGCCATCCTTTACCATACAACGAACGCTCTGGGTCCATTTTACAGGGGCGGTAAGTTGCGAAATAAGGTTATTTCTAATAACCGCAGAATCCCGGACGGCAGTTGCACTCACATTCTGGTAAATGGGGCAGGCCGGGATCCCAAACTCAGTAGCCTCAATAGCCTTTGCCAATTCCTCGCGCGCGGGTTCCATGAGGGGCGAATGGAAGGCTCCTCCAACAGGCAGCACAAGGGCACGTCTGGCCCCTGCTTCCTTCAGCTTCTCACAGGCCTTGTTAACAGCATCCACATCCCCGGAAATTACCAGCTGCCCGGGGCAGTTGTAATTTGCCGGAACCACAACGCCGTCGGTAGCCGCGCAGATATCCTCCACCACCTTGTCTTCCAGGCCAAGGACCGCTGCCATGGTACCCGGGATGGCTTCACAGGCCTTTTGCATGGCCATGGCCCTTTTAGAAACCAGTCGCAGGCCGTCCTCAAAGCCCAGGACTCCATTGGCTACCAGGGCGGAAAACTCGCCCAGGGAATGCCCTGCCACCATCCCTGGCTTAAAACTGTGTCCCAGCACCTGGCAGAGGATTACCGAGTGCAGGAAAATAGCGGGCTGGGTAACCTGGGTCTGTCGTAGGTCGTCAGGGCTGCCGTGGAACATGATATCGGTAATGGGGAACCCCAGGATATGGTTGGCCATTTCAAAAAGATCGCGGGCCAACGGATGATTTTCGTGAAGTTTCAGCCCCATACCAGGAAACTGGGACCCCTGGCCGGGAAAAATGTATGCTTTCATGAGGTTAGATTCAAAGTTCGAAATTCGTAATGATTGGATTGGTGCCGGTAAGGTATTGTTCTTATTCTTTAAACCATCCTGAGTATTTCACATATGCAAGGGCAATTCGGTCTATTTCGCCCTCCTTTAATTCCACAGGGGTATCCTTTACCTTACGGGCCGGCATCCCGGCAAAGATACTGCCCTCCGGTACTATGGTGCCCTGGGTGACCACAGCCCCCGCGGCTATAATGCTGTTGCTTTCCACCACCGCGCCATCCATTATAATGCTGCCCATCCCGATCAGCACATTGTCCCTGATGGTACAGCCATGTACGATGGCATTATGGCCGATGGATACATTGTTCCCGATGTTGACTGGCGATTTCTGGTAGGTACCATGAATAACGGCCCCGTCTTGCACATTTACCCTATCGCCCATTCGGATGTAATGAACATCGGCCCGGACCACCGCGTTAAACCATATGCTGCACTGATTGCCCATTACAACATCTCCTACAATAGTGGCATTCTCCGCTATATAACAACCCTCCCCAAAGCGGGGGCTCTGGCCGTTGACAGTTTTAATCATCTGTTGAGAACATTTAAACAAATGTCAAAATTACTCAAAAAAGGCAAGCAATTCCTTCTTTCGGGAAGCGGAAACGGACAACTCCCTGCCATTGGACAGGACTACCGCGCCCCCTTTCCCTTTTTTGTAACGTACAATTTCATCAACATTTACAAGGTATGATTTATGAATCCGGGCAAATGCGAAGCCAGCCAGGGAATCTTCGAGGTACTTCAGGGTCTTGCTAACGAGGAATTTCCTGTCCTGGAGGTATACCAGGGTATAATTGTCGTCGGCCTGGCAATATAAAATATCCGATACTTTAAGCACTTTAAAGCCATCCTGTTCCGGTAGGGTGATTTTGCCTTCGGCCTTGTTCACCAAAGTCCTGAGTGTTCCAGTTTCGAGCCTCGCCTCTTTCTCCCGGATTTCCCCAACATAAGCAACCGCCCTGATAAGTTCGTCGATCAAAATAGGCTTCATCAGATAGTAAGCCGCATGCTGGTTCAGGGCCTCTATGGCATAGCTATTGTACGCGGTGACAAATACAGTCTCGAAGGTTCGGTCGGGCACGCGGTCGAGCAGGTCGAAGGCATTGCCAAAAGGCATTTCCACATCCAGGAAAACCAGATCAGGTTGCTTTGCAGCAATTAGCTTCAACCCCTCCTCCACGGTTGCGGCCTCTCCCAACAGTTCCACAGCCGGGCAATAGCCTTCAAGGTAGCGGGTAAGGGTCTGCCTGCTGCCAGGTTCGTCTTCGATGATCACCGCCTTTAGCTTCATCTACCTTTTTTTATTGTTAACTCCACCAGGGTACCGCTACCGTCTTCCTCCAGGTCGTTCACGGAAACCGACAGCTCATCCGGGTACATACTGTTGAGGATAGCAATGCGCTTCCGTATATTCTCCATCCCTTGTGATCGTTGTTTCATCTGGTTACCGGTCTTTAATTCTGCCGAACGACCGCGCCCGATCCCATTGTCACTGATTTGTATCTTTAAAGTATTATCCACGGTTTTGAATTGTATTTTCAGATAACCTTTTTCTTCCTTATAGCGAAGTCCGTGCCAAATAGCATTCTCAATAAAGGGCTGTAGCAACATGGGGGGCAGCCTGAATCGTTCCGGATCAAGGTTCCCGTCAATGGAAACCGAATAATCAAATTTGTCAGGAAATCGTGATTTTTCAAGCATAAGATAACGCTCTATCATTTCGAGCTCCTGTGCCAGGGTAATAAAATCCTGTTCGGAAGTTTCCAGTACTGCCCGCATCAACATGGAAAATTCACTTAAGTACCTGTTGGCGCTGCGTTCATCTTTCTGGGAGATAAAATTATTCACAGAATTAAGGGCGTTGAAAATAAAATGCGGGTTCATCTGCGATCGCAATGATTTCAGGGCTAGGAGATTGTTGGCCAGTTTCTGCTGTCGGTTACTCCTGTAAAAGAAATAAGCGGTAAGTGCCAGCAGGATGATCCCGAGAATAAGGGAATAGATAATCAGTTGCTGGCTGTTATTCCGCTCGCGACTGAGCTGTTGTTCGGAAAGGGCCAGCTCCATCCGGCTTTTGGAGAGTTCCCTTTCCTGCTCCAGCCCCGTGATCCTGCTTTGTTTCTCTGCAATCTCCCTGTTAAACTGTGCGATCTGTGCCAACTCCTGCTCCTTGCGTTTGTAAAGTGAATCCACAAGATTTACGTAATCCTGATAACTGGCCAGCGCCCTGTTAAAATCGCCCTTTTCCCTGTACACTTCAGACAGGGTGCGGGTGGCATCCTTCTGGATCAGAAGATCGTTGCCCGCCCCCGCTTCCTCAATGCTTTCCTTCAGGTAAGCGATAGCCTCATCATAACGGTCCTGCGCGATATAGGCATTGGCAATTTTATATGCGATCCCCTGCGGGCTCAATTCAGCCTGCGCCTCTTCAGCAGGGACGAAACCGGCGGAAGCTGCCGGCTGCTCCCGGAGGACGTCGAGGCTTTTTTTCCGTAGTGCGATTTCCTCCTCATACTCCTTTTTACTATTGAAGAAATCCGCGGCCTTCTCCTTTTCCCTTACTGCCCTTACCGGAGCCTGTTTCTCTGCCAGTTCCATAGAATTATCATAATAAACCCGGGCCTCCTGGGGCCTGTCGGCTTTCGCGTAGGCTTCCGCTATCTTAGAATTCAGATCGATTACCCTGGAGGCTAACTGGTTCTTGCCGGCAATGACCAGGCCTTCTTTATAGAAAGCCAGCGCTTCATTTGTCCTGCCCAGGCCTGTGTATGTATCTCCGAGGATCTCGAACAATAATACCCTCCGGATTAGAGGCAGGCTGGTAGGCTCAAGCAATGGTAACAGGAGTTCTTCAGCCCTTTCATACTCCCTGTTCAGAAGATATGCCCTGCCCAGTTCCAGCGTGATGTGGGATGAGCCGTTTAGATCACTGGCCTCCTCGAGGTTAGTGATGGCCAGGTCTGTCTGCCCATGATAGAGGTATACTTCCCCAAGGGCGGTGAGGGAGGCGGCAATTTCCCTGTCGTCACCCTGCCCATTCAGAATGGCAATGGACTGCGTAATAAAATCGATGCTTTTCTTAAGGTCAGTATTTTTGACCGCAACGGCCGAATCCAGATAGTTCCGGTGCAGCGCAAGCAGCTTTTCCTGACCAGCTGTTTTGTGCGTAGCCTCCTGACGTTCCTGGGAAATGCCGGCCATCATTCCTCCTATAATAAGCAGCTGACTGAAAAGTGCCCGAATAGCCATAATCCTGATTCTAGATGGTAAACTTAGGCGATTTATCGCAAGCGGTAAAATGGGTATGGGGCATAAATGTGCCCTGGAATTTAAAAAAATCCGGCTTTAAGAAATCAAATGGCACTCTTGCTCACCCAAAGAGCTCGCACACTCATTCCCGGTTTTATTTTTCCGGGTAGCAAGATACCTTTCCACACGAATTCTAAATATTTCTAAAATGAATACAAGAACAATTATTTACCAATGTACCGCCTTCTTCCTGCTACTGGGCCTCTTTCCCGGATCGGGTTTTCCCTTAACAACCGCAGCCGCGCTGGCAACGGAATCCCTACCGCAGCCCGGCACACCAGGCCAAAGGCAGAGTACGGTTAAGATCGCGCTCTTATTGGATACGAGCAACAGCATGGATGGCCTGATCACCCAGGCAAAGGCACAATTGTGGGACCTTGTGAACCAGTTTACGTATGCACGATGCGGGGAAGACCGCAGGCCGGGACTGGAAATTGCTTTGTATCAATATGGGAATGACGACCTTTCCGCTGGTGAAGGATACATAAGACAGGTAACCGGCTTCACCAGTGACCTTGATGAGTTGTCGGAAAAACTGTTCTCTCTGAAGACAAACGGGGGGGAGGAATTCTGTGGCCAGGTTATCCATAGTGCCCTTGGGCAGCTTGAATGGGGCAAAGACGCCCGTGATTTAAAAATGATCTTCATTGCCGGAAATGAACCATTCACCCAGGGAAAGCTGGATTACAGGGATGCAGTAGCCAATGCCAGGGAAAAGGGGGTTATAGTTAACACCATTTTCTGCGGAGATTTCGCCCAGGGGATCAACAGCCGCTGGAAGGATGGAGCAGAAAAGGGTGGGGGTGAATATATGGCGATCGACCATCACCACCAGGCGATCCATGTAGTTACCCCTTATGACGACATCATCATACGCCTGAACGGCAGGCTTAACGGTACTTATATTTCGTATGGGCCACAGGGTGCCGGTAAACACGAACAGCAGGCAGCACAGGATGCCAATGCCATGGAAATTGAGGCAGGAGTGGCAGTAAAGCGTGCGGTAAGCAAAAGCGGCCGGCTGTATTCCAACCCCGGTTGGGACCTTGTGGATGCTGCTGCCCAGCCGGGATTCACTGTTTCGTCAATAAAAGAGGAAGAACTCCCTGCAGAACTGCGGAACAAGAGTGGAAAAGAACTTGAAAACTACATTGCATTAAAGCAGGAAGAACGACTGTCTCTGCAAAAGGAAATTCAGGAGTTGAATGGAAAGCGGGAGGCCTTCATCCGGGAGAGCCAAAAATCTGAAGCAGGCGGCCTTGAAACGGCGATGATTCAGGCAATAAGGAAACAGGCACTTCAAAAGGAAATCTACTGGCAATAAGGAGTTGACAGTAGTATGAGGTACGAGGTTCGAAGTGGCATCAATGCAAGTTATGTTTTGAACCTTGAACTTTGAACCTTTTGTCACTGCTTTTATCCTGCAGCCAAAAGAATTAATTTAACACGGGGAGGGGTTTGGAACCCCCTTCTCTGTTATTGGTATTTTTAAGTTTATACCAGCCGGGGATAGCCGTACGAAATATGAGGTACAAAATGTACCGTGGTGCAAGTAATGCCTTGAACGTTGAACATTGAACTTTGAACCTTTGTCACTGCTTTTATCCTGCAGCCAAAAGATTTAATTTAACACGGGGAGGGGTTTGGAACCCCCTTCTCTGTTATTGGCATTTTTAAGTTTATACCAGCCGGGGATAGCCGTACGAAATATGAGGTACAAAATGTACTGTGGTGGAATTTGTACCTGGAACATGGAACCCCCAGCTTGAACCTTGAACCATGATCACATGGCCGGTACCAGAAATAGTGATTGGGATGGCGGTATTACGTATTAATAATTTGCCGCCGGGCAAAAACAATCATAGCGATTTTCGCGTTCAGGGCCGAAGTCGTATCCCAGCGTAATCTGGTGGAACCCGCCATTGTCAAAACGGATATCACCAGACTGGTAGGAATAGTTATAGGAAAACATAAAACGCTTGTAGTTGATCCCTACGATGGGTGTTAACAATTGTAGCCGCTGTTCCCCGAAGGTGCCGTTTGACTGGTACTGGGCCCCGTCGAAACTTCGCCTGTAAGACAGACCCGCCCATACCGTTCCGAAGCTAACATCTTTATACACCTTGGCGTTCAGATCCACTGTTTCCTCTTCCGTAAATTCGGTAAGCTGAAATAAAATGGAGGGTTCCACCCGCCATTCACTACGGCCGAAAATATATCCAACAGAGAATAAATAACGTCTCAGGTTATCGAATTCAATGGCCGAATAAAGGTCGCGCCCGCTTCCAAGGGCATTAAGTACCGTAGCATGCGCATAAAATTCCATATAACTGTAAGACATCCCAAAATCAACATTAAAATATCCTACACTATTCTTGGTTCCGGTTATTACCGGATCCGGGATTACAGATTGAAACTCCGTTTCATCCAGGCTACTAAGTATAATTCCGGTACTCAACCCAAAAGACAACTGGTTCAGTAACCTGACATCGCCTCCCATCTGGAGGTGGTGGGCATAGGTTAATTTGAGTCCTGTCTGGGAATGGTAGCCGTTGGCATCATTAAAAAGTATTGCCCCTACCCCGCTGCTGCTTTGGCCTATCCTTGCATGGGCGTTGAGGGTTTGAAGGCTGGGGGCCTCGTCTACGTTGAACCACTGTTTCCGGGCAGTGAGCCTTATTTTACCCCCCAGGCCTATGCCGGCCATAGAAGGGTGTACCAGATAATAGTTATCGGAGAGGTAATCAAAATATACCGGCAGCCCCTCCTGTCCGAAAGTTGATGAACAATAAAAGATGCAGGAAAGTAAAAAGAAAAAGATTTTTTTCATCTAAGATGAGGGCGTGATGTTGCTGATTCAACCAAATATACTTTATAACGGCCTAATCACAACATTATTATTTAAGTCCTCAAAGTTGGAAAATCGTTGTATTTTTGTGGAAATGGAGCGTATGAAAGAGTTTGTAATCACAGTAGTCCCTACGAACAATCCAGCCATCCTGAAATTCGAAGCCAATCAATTTCTGGTAAGCGGAGGAAACTACGAATTTAAAAATATTGACGAGGCCAAAAATTCCCCCCTGGCACAGCAATTATTTTACCTGCCCTTTATAAAGACCGTATACATATCGGGCAATTTTATTGCCATGGAACGCTACGACATTGTGGCCTGGGAAGATGTGCGTGATGAAGTGGCCCAACAATTGGTAGATTACCTGAATGCCGGAGAACCCGTTGTTTTGGAAGAAACACACACCAGGAAAAACCCGGTGACCATCTATGCCGAAGTAACTCCTAACCCGGCTGTAATGAAATTTGTGGCCAATAAGAAGCTGGTTCCGGCCTCCTTTGAATTCAAGAATAAAGATGAGGCTGCAGACGCCCCTCTCGCAGGCAAACTTTTTGAACTTCCTTTCGTTAAAGAACTATATTTAGATGAAAACTATGTTTCGGTGACCAAATACGAAGTGGCCGATTGGAATGAGATCACAATGCAGCTTCGCGAGCTTATCCGGGACCATATCGCCAATGGGAACGAAGTGGTTTCCGAACACGCCCTCACACAGAAGTCTGTTGCCGCTACAGATCGGCAGGCCGGCAGTGCTCTCCTGGATGAAACGTCCAGGGAAATTATGCAAATTCTCGAGGAATATGTTCGCCCTGCCGTTGCAAGCGATGGTGGTAATATTGTATTCCAATCTTACGAGAAAGAAAGTAAAACAGTAAATGTTATCCTTCAGGGAGCCTGCAGCGGATGTCCTTCATCTACCTTCACCCTTAAAAACGGAATAGAAAACATGCTTAAGAACATGCTGGGTGATAAGGTACAGGAGGTGGTTGCAATCAACGGATAATAAAAGGGGATGAGCTTGGAGATTGCCCCGGTTTTTGCTATTTTAAGGGAAACCTTAAAATAAAGAAAATATGGCAATTTTAAAAGTTATTGAATTATTGGCTAATTCTGATGTAAGCTGGGAAGATGCCGCGAAAAAGGCCGTGGCGCAGGCTGCCAAATCAGTGGAAAATATCAGGTCGGTGTATATCAAGGAACAAAGTGCTACCGTAAGCGGCGGGAAAATCAATAATTACCGGGTGAACGTAAAGATCTCGTTTGAAGTGAAATAACCGGGGATCTTCCAAAGTACAGGCGCCTCCGTGAGGCGCTTTTTTTATTTCAGGTGTTAGTGTGGTTCCGGAGAAGCTTCCTGAACACCTGCCACATATTAATCCATCATCCTGTTTTGACTGTCCATGAAGAAAAATACCAGCAATGCCCTTATCCGTGAAAGCAGCCCATACCTGTTGCAACATGCCTATAACCCCGTGGCCTGGGAAGCCTGGAAACCCGAAGTACTCGAAAAAGCCGTCAGGGAAAATAAACTGATCCTTGTAAGTATAGGTTACGCTGCCTGCCACTGGTGCCATGTTATGGAAAAGGAATGCTTTGAAGATGAGACCGTTGCGGAGGTGATGAACAGACACTTTATTCCTATTAAGATAGACCGGGAAGAACGTCCGGATATAGACCATATTTATATGGACGCCCTTCAGCTGATGACAGGTGGGGGCGGATGGCCGTTAAATGTGGTTGCCCTGCCCGATGGCAGGCCTTTCTGGGGTGCTACCTATGTAAGGAAGGCCGACTGGATTCAGGCGCTTGAACAACTGGCCGGCTTATACAAATCCGATCCTCAAAAGGTTATTGGATATGCGGAAAACCTCACCCGGGGAATCCAGTCGATAAACCTCATTACAAACAGGCAGGACAAACAACTATTAACAGAAAAGAAACTGGATGAAGCGGTGGCCCTATGGTCGGCTGGTTTCGATACTTTCCTTGGCGGTTATAAACGGGCACCAAAATTCATGATGCCCGTTAATCTGACTTTCCTTTTGCATTATGCTTATTGCCGGGGAGATAAGGCGGTGACGGACTATGTAAATACCAGCCTTACCAAAATGGCCTATGGCGGAGTATTCGACCACCTGGCAGGAGGTTTTTCCAGATATTCTACAGATGTTAAATGGCATGTTCCCCACTTCGAAAAGATGCTGTATGATAATGCCCAGCTAATCAGTCTTTACGCAAAGGCCTATGCCAAAACCGGAAATACCTTGTATAAAGAAGTGGCAGAAAAGTGCATACAGTTTGTGTGCCAGGAATTGATGGCTTCGGATTACGGGTTCTATTCATCTCTGGATGCAGACAGCCATACCCCGGGGGGCGAACTGAAGGAAGGAGCCTATTACGTATGGACTGAAGAGGAACTCCGCAGATTGCTGGGCGATCACTTTGCCGTTTTCAGAGATTATTACAATATAAACTCTTACGGGCATTGGGAAGACGGCACTTATGTCCTCATCAGGGATTCCTCAGCAGAACAGATTGCCAAAGCACATGGGATTGGTTTACAGGAACTCCGGGAATTGCTTAATTCCTGCGGGGAGATCCTTATAAAGGCCCGCAGGGAGCGGAATCCACCAAGGCTGGATGACAAGGTCCTTGCCTCGTGGAACGGGCTGATGCTGCAGGCACTTATTGATGCTTACAGGTTTCTGGGAGACACCAGCTACCTGGAACTGGCCCACAGGAACGCCGATTTTATAAAATCGGCCTTTATGGAAGGTAACGGGCAGCTTTATCACAACAAGGCCACCAAAGACAACCGTATCGCAGGTTACCTGGAAGATTATTCAAGCATAATGGAGGCATTTCTCAGCATGTATGAGCTTAATTTCGATGTAAGCTGGTTAACAAGCTGCAGGATGCTTGCCGATTATTGCCTGGCGCATTACTATGACAGCGAAAGCCGTTTGTTTTATTTTACATCGCGCGAAGAACAATACGTGGTAAGGCGTACCCTTGAAACTGCAGATAATGTAATCCCGGCTTCCAATTCTATAATGGCCAAAAATCTCTTCAGGTTAGGGAAGTATTTCCCGGAGGCAAAATATGGGGAGGTTTCCAGGCAAATGTTGGTGAATATGCAGGAAAATATGGAGAAGTTCCCTCACAACCATGCAAACTGGCTGCAGTTGATGCTGTACCATATCTTTCCGTTCTATGAAGTCGCCATCCTGGGTCCGGATTTCAGCAAACAGGTTGCGGCCTTGCGCAAAAAATTCCTGCCGCAGATGCTTCTTGCAGCAAGTACAAATGAAAGTGAACTCGCCTTACTGCGGGATCGTTTTGTGCCGGAGAAAACCCTCATATATGTTTGTACTGACGGCCGCTGCCTGTTGCCAGTGACCACTGCAGAGGCCGCCATCAAACAATTGTCGCCACAGTCTATTTAAAGATTGGTTAAATCAGCTTTTTTAGCAATATTCCTTATATTACCCGGGCGTGAATCCTAAAAAATGTAACGAGCAATTATGGAACAATTCAAGAATTATGAAGAACATATAGACCATGCAGTAGAATGGTTATGGGAGGTGCTACCTGCTCTGTTAACGGCAGTCCTTATCCTGATTTTCGGGCTTTGGATCATCGGGTTCATTAACAAAATGGTGCGCCGGCTTTTTGAACGTAAGGAATATGACCCGGCCCTTGAAAGTTTTTTACAAAGCTTTATCAATATCGCACTTAAAATTCTCCTGTTTGTTGTTGTAATCACCCAGCTTGGGGTAGAATCAACTTCCCTGGTCGCCATTATAGGAGCCGCTGGCCTGGCAGTTGGCCTGGCGCTACAGGGGTCCCTGGCGAATTTTGCAGGAGGGGTCCTTATCCTGCTTTTTAAGCCTTTCAGGGTGGGAGACTGGATCTCGGCCCAGGGGGTAGACGGTTCCGTAAAGGAGATCAATATTTTTTACACCAAGCTGAATACTTTCGGGAACCAGATTGCTATAGTGCCCAACGGTAAACTCTCCAATGACAATATCATAAACTTCAGCGCGGAAGAAACCAGGCGCGATAAGATAGAGCTTGGTATCAGTTATGGTGCCAATATCAAAAAAGCCAAAGATATTTTGCTGGCCATTTGCTCCGAAAATGATAACATCCTGACAGAACCAGCCCCCGAAGTATATGTTGGCGAGCTTGCAGACAGTTCCGTAAACCTTACACTGAGGTTTTGGGCACGGAATGAGAATTTCTGGGCTGCACACTGGCATGTCATTGAGGAAGCTAAACTTCGTTTCGATGAAGCAGGAATTGAGATCCCATTCCCTCAGCGGGTGATACATACTGTTTGATTCGCTTGCTTTTGTGCCGGGTTTTTCGTACCTTCTTGTGTTAATTCAGCAAGAAAAATGAGTTATTATGAAAAAGTTATTGATTTTAGGTGTGTTCCTGCCCGGAATAGCTATCGGGCAGACCCTCACAGGCCCGGGATTTAACGACATCCAGGGTAATGACAGGAGCTGGCAGGATATGCAAATTGGAACTGTCTTTGTAGAAGTCCCTATAGAGGGCTCCCCTTATGTTGATGAAATATACAAAATGGGAGTCGCATCTGTAAATGGCAAGGAAATTAGTTTGCTGATGCGCTTCGACGCCTTCAACGACCAGATTGAACTCATCGACAAGAAGAATAAGTCTTTCAACTTATTGAAAAAGGATAATATAGAGGCGGAATTCGAGGGGAAGACCTATAAAGTAGTGGAGTACGCAGACAAGGGTGAAAAGAAACTGGTTTATGTGAACCCCCTTAATGCGGGTGAAGTAGTGCTCTACTTCAAACCCCGCAAAGTTTTCGTGCAGGCTGAAAAACCAGAACACGGCTATGATGATTTTGAGCCGCCCAGGTATGAAGATAAACACTATTATCTGATCCGTAGAAATGGTAAAGCCGCTGAAAGTATCCGTTTGTCCAAAGGTCCGCTGTTAAGATTCCTAAGGGATAAAGCCCCGGAGCTAAGGGAATATATTGCCCAGCAGGAACTGGAATTTAAGACACAGGATGATGCCTTAAAGCTCATCAATTATTATAATTCCCTCAAGTAGTAGCCTGCTTAAGGTAAAGGCGTTTACCGGCCACGAAAGCCTGTTATATGCTGTATAAGGGAATTTATTTGGTTGTTTAAGCCATAACCGGGCAGCATCATTGATTTTTTCGCGATCCGGCCGACATGTTATTTGACTTGCCGCCGGTCATAAAATCTTTCAGATAAAGCGGTTCAAAATACGCCGTATCCTCAAAAATCCCCTGGCTGAAAGATTCGAAGGAGGCCTGTGCCATTTCCCGGGCCGATGGGAAGATATCTTCATTAAACACCATATTCGGATGCTGCAATATCTCCCTGCATTTACCGGCTCCACTGCCAATTAAATTAACGTTTCCCTTTGCTGCAAATTCAATAAATGAATCCGGGCCGATTATCTCCGCCCTGGTTTCCCGGATCTGTTTATGATCATGAGAAAAAACAGCTGCATAGACCTCCATACGCCTGGCGTCGAGCATTGGGATAATCACCCCAGACTCTGGGTTCAACTGCAGGGCCATTCCACCCAAAGTGGGAAGGGAAATAAGCGGGATTCCCAGGGCATAGCACAATCCTTTCGCCGCAGACACCCCGATTCTAAGGCCTGTATAGGAGCCAGGACCCCGGCTTACTGCCACGGCATTAAGGTTTTTAAGCCCAATACCCGCATTCCGGAGCACAGCCTCAATAAAAAGGTGCAATTGCCCGGAGTGCGAATAGTGCATACTGTTTTCTTCCCTGATAGCCAGGAGCTTGCCTTCGCGTGCAAGGCAGACAGAGCAATTGGTGCTCGCGGTTTCCAAATTCAGGATAATGGCCATAACGGCCACAAAGATAGCCTAGTTTAGAACAATAGGCAGGCCAAAATAGAATTCCAGTACCTTAATACGGAATATATAATCGTATTTGGCTCGGATCACCTCTGCCGAAGCATTCTCTACCCTGGATTGAGCCTGGGAAAAATCGAAAGCGTTCATCAGGCCTACCTCAAACCGTTCCTTCGAATATTCATATGCCAGCCGCCTTGCTTCCAGGGTCTTTTGTGCAGCCTCGTAGGTCTTGGCGGAACCACTGACGTCTACATAGGCCTGGTTGATATTACTTTCCAGGTCGAGCCTTGTTTGCTGCAACTGCAGTTCGGCTCTGGAAACCTCAATCTGAGAGCGCTTTACATTATTGCGAACATTCCAGCCATTAAAAATCGGGATATTCAATTGTGCGCCATAAGAGACTCCATCGTTCAGCCAAAGCTGATCTTTAAATCCTATCTTTTCCCCGGTTATGGGGTCGCGGGTCTGGTCAGAATACCGGGTATTGTAGTTGAGGAAAGCTGCCAAAGTAGGGTACATGGCGCCACGGGCTATTTCCAGGTCTTTCCTGGCCAGGTCTACATTGGTTTCCGAGAATTGAACATCGTTCCTGAAGGTAAGCGCCTTCTCAAAAATTTCCTTGGGGGAATTATTCAGGATTTCGGCAGGGGGCACATCAAATTCCTCATCGGCAATGTCGAAATTCTCATAATCCGTTAGCTGAAGTATCTGTGCCAGGTTGATTTTGGAAATAATCACATTGTTCTGGGCGTTAACGATCTGTTGTTCCAGGTTAGCCGCTGTGGCTTCTATTTCCAGAAGATCGCCCCGGGGGCTTACCCCGGATTCCACCAGTTCGGCCGTGCGTTTCAGATCCTGTTCGGTAACGGCATACTGGGCCCTGAAGGTTTTAAGTGTTTCCTTGTTAGAAAGTATCTGCAGGTAGGAATTAGCCACATTCAGGCGGATATCATCCACCAGGTCTTCCAATCGGTACTGGTTGGCGATGGCATTCAATTTTGCCCGGTTCAGCTGGTGTATATTCCGGAGGCCGTCAAACAATGTCATCCCTGATGAAAGGTTGCCGGATGCCGAATAAATAGTCCCCGTTGTCAGGCTATTGGTAGTGGGATCTAGAATCAAACCCCTGCTTCCGGAGGTACTTATCTGCCCGTTCAGGGTAGGAAGGAAATTCCCTTGGGCATCGCTTTTGTCAATTTTCGCATTATCCAGGTCAAGTTCATACTGTGCTATGGTAAGGTTATGGTCTACTGCATAGGTTACACATTCCTCCAGGGTCCATTTCTTTTGCTGTGCCGGAACCATGGCCGTGAATAGCAATAGCAGCAGCGGTATTCTAAGAATTCTCATTTGTCGTTTTTTGATGATTTATTGATTTTGGTGGCTGGTTGTTTTCATTTTATTATCAGGCGTCTTCATCCCCTTCTTCGCCTCCTTTTTTCACAGGTTCGGTTTTATTCCAGATTTTTACCTTATCACTTTCCGATATGCCAGAAACGATCTCCACGTTTACGCCGTCTGAAATACCTATTTCCACATTCCTGCGTTCAAATTTCTGGTCACCTGTTGCCACCTCCACAAAAGGTGCATCTGTTTCGTTATCGAACTGCAGCAGTGCCTCCGGAATTACCAGCACACTATCCCTTTTCTCAAGTACCAGGGAGGCATTGGCACTATAGCCGGCGCGGATCATGAAGTCTCCGTCTACCTTAACAACACCTTCAATTTTAAACTGTACGGCTCCTGATTCTTCTACGCCCTTTGGGGCTATAAAGCGTAGATTAGCGTTAAAGGTTTGGTTTTCTATGGCCCCAAGGCTTATTTCCAGGGGCATGCCCAGTTCCAGTTTGCCAACTTCACCTTCGTCTACCTGCCCTTCAAAAATCATATTCCCCAGGTCGGCAATGGTTGCTATAGTTGTGCCATCGTTAAAGTTGTTGCTTTGTATGACCTGATGTCCTTCTTCCACGGGGATCTCCAGGATAGTTCCGTCTACCGTCGCGCGGATATTGGTGTTGGCACTGGAAGAACCACCGGCAGAACCCCGCCGGATAATCTGGTAATCGGCCCTGGCATTTTCAAGCTCCTGCTCGGCCTGGTCGAGCTGCAGTTGCAGTTCATTAAACGCCTGACTTGCGATCACTCCCCGGTCGAATAGTGTCTTGTTCCGGTCGTATTCGATTCGTACATTCTTCAGGGCGATCTCAGCAGACCTTACCCTGCCACTGGCCTGGTTAAGCGACTGTTCATTAGGCACCACCTTAATCACCGCTATGAGGTCTCCGGCCTTAACCTTGTCGCCCTCTTTCATATATATCTTTTCGATAATCCCCGAAATCTGTGGTTTTATTTCCACTTCATCCTCCGGAACCACCTTGCCCGTGGCTACCGTTTTCTTTTCTATTGTGGAAATAAACGGATTTTTGGTTTCATAGGTTACTGCCGACTGGCTGTTGGATTTCACAAAGAAAGCTGCAGCCCAGAGTGCCCCCAGGACCAGAATGACAATCCCCGCATATTTCAGGATTTTGTTGGTGTTCATTGTTTATATCGTTTGTTAATGGTTACTATTCTTCTCTAAGTGCATCAATTGGTTTAATACTTACCGCCCTTTGTGCAGGGATCAAACCTATCAGGGTTCCCATGACCACCATAATAGCCAGGGCACCCAGCACATACGGAATGGGCACGGTGGGATTACTGTATGGAAAATCTATATCCTGGGTTGCATTGTTGATCAGGCTGAGGATACCCGCTCCCAGAATGATCCCGATGATCCCTGCCACCATGGTGAGGAAGACCGATTCGAGGATGATCTGCAAACGCACCTCCCGCGGGGTAGCCCCCAGGGCACGACGCACCCCAAGTTCCTTTGTGCGTTCCTTAACAGATATCAGAAGGATATTACCAATGCCGATTACTCCAGCCAGGATGGTAGCAATTCCTACCACCAGCGAAAGGAAGGTAATTCCGCGGGCAAAACCCATAACCCTGTTAAAGATTTCACCCAGGTTAAAGGAACCGAAAGCCCGTTCATCTTCAGGATGTACCCTGTGAACAGACCTGAGTACCGCTTTTACTTCCTTTTCAACCTTAATAACATCTGCATCGTCATAAGCGGCAATGGAAAACCAACCCACATCGTTCCCTGTATTGTATAATTTCCTGAAAGTGCTATATGGTATAAAAATATCCCCATCGCCCTCAAAACCCCCGCCGGGCACAAACTTATGTACTCCAACCACCTGGAAGTAAACATTATCCACGCGTATATATCCACCTATGGGATCTTCCCCTTTTTCGAACAACTCCTTCTGGGTGCGCTCACCGATAACGCATACCTTTCGTGCCTGATCAATATCCTCGTCATTCAGAAAACGGCCGTTGTCATAAATTTTCTTGGTAGCGATTTTGGTGAACACCGGAAAGTCGCCATAAACCGCATAATTGCCTGATTTTTGCCCCCGTATCACTGAAGCCGGATCCGAACCGAATATTCCCTTCACATTTCTTGGGGCTATATACTCTATTTCCGGGATGCGGTTTTTCAATACCTCAGCATCTGCAAGTTTCAACTGTATCTGCCGTCCGGTTTTAAAGCCTTCATAGGGCATGCTGGTGGTCTGGGCCCAGGCAAAAAGGCTGTTCATTGCCACAGTTTCGAATTGCTGTTCAAAGCCGTTATCCATACCCTTGGCAGCCCCGGCAAGGACGATATAAATGAAGATCCCCCACAGCACTCCAACTACGGTAATGATTGTTCGTACCTTGTTCTTGCTGATGGAACCGTAGATTTCCTGCCAGGTATTTCTGTCGAAGATAAATCGCATCCTATTCGTCTCTTAGTGCTACAATGGGTTTAATCCGGGCAGCCCGGTTGGCTGGGACATAACCCGCTATGGCCCCGAAAAGGATCAGCAACAGTGTGGCCATCACCGCCGTGGTGGTATTGATATAAGGGTCTGTAATAAAATAATCTTCAAGGCTTTCTTTGAGCGTCCCAAGGAATACAATCCCTATAATCATGCCCACAAAACCGGAGATGGTTGTAATAAAAACAGATTCGAGAAGAATGGTGCTGATTACCTTCCCCGGAGTTGCACCAAGTGCTTTGCGGATGCCCAGTTCTTTGGTGCGCTCCTTTACGACAAAAACCATAATATTGCTTATCCCGATTATTCCGGCTATTATAGTTCCAAATGCAACAATTGCGACGATAAACTGAAGCACCCCGGCAAATTGCTGATTTTGCTGGAGCTGGTCGGCTACGTTCCGGATAAAAATTCCGTTCTGGTCGTCCGGATGAATAAATTTCTTATCCTTCAGATACTTCATCAGGCTGCGGTCAAATGCCATAGCTCCCATATATCCGATCTCGGGTTTGAAGGCCACGATAAACTGGTCGATCTTATCTGTGTTCTTTTCCATGAGCTGCCTGGTTGTGTACGGTATATAAATCAACCGTTCCACATTGTCGCCTCCGTCATCCTGGAAAACGCCGATAACCTTAAAGGCACTGCCTGTAATATTGATATATTCCCCGATCGAGCTTCGGTTCCCGAAGAGGTCCTTTTCAACCAGCCGCCCGATAACCGCGTACTTCGACCGCTCTTGCATATCCTTATTATTCAGGAAACGGCCTTTCATGATGATGGTCTTCTCTGCAAACAGATGCCCGGGGGCTACCCCCTGGGTAGTGTAGTTGTTAGACTCTTCCTTGTATTTAACCAGGCCGCTCCTGCTTATGCGGGGGGTGGTATATTCCACAAACATGGCAAAATTCTTCTCAATTTCGGCAATATCCGAATTGTCGAATTCGATTTGCCGGTTGGATTTATAGCCTTTGAAGGGCATGGAGGTACGGCCGGGAAACAGGAAAAAAACGTTGGTGGCATCGTCGTTGAAAAACTTTTCAAAGGTATTTACAAGGCCATTGCCAAAACCAAAAAGGGTTACAAAAATGAGGATACCCAAAGCCACCGTAAAGCCCGACAAGAATGTCCGAAGCTTGTTTTTACGGATGGTTTCGAATATTTCATTCCATGTATCCCTGCTAAACATTGACCGCGGCTCTTACCTGTTTAACTTTTTCATCCTGTACGATAACCCCGTCTTTAAGGTGAATGATACGCTTGCACATATGGGCAATATCTTTCTCGTGGGTTACCACCAGAATAGTATTACCCGCATCATTGATCTTTTGAATAAGCTCCATGACCTCATAAGAGGTAGTGCTGTCCAATGCCCCGGTGGGTTCATCCGCGAGCAGCACTTTGGGCTCTGCCGCCATAGCCCGTGCTATGGCTACCCTTTGCTTTTGTCCACCCGAAAGTTCTCCGGGCAAGTGGTGAGCCCAGTCCTTCAGGCCCACCTGCTCAAGGTATCGCATTGCCTTTTCATGCCTTTCTTTTCGTGGTATCCGCTGGTAATACAAAGGAAGAGCGACATTTTCAACAGCGCTCTTATAATTAATAAGGTTGAAAGACTGAAATACAAATCCCAGGAATTTATTCCTGTATTTGGCTGCTTTGGTTTCAGTAAGGTTCTTAATGGCCACTCCATCAAGGGTATACTCGCCTGAATCTGCTTCGTCAAGCATCCCGAGTATATTGAGCAGTGTGGATTTTCCAGATCCGGAGGAACCCATTATGGCCACCAATTCGCCGTTTTCTGCTTTAAAATTTATCCCCTTTAACACATGCAGCACATTGCTGCCCATTTTATAGGATTTGTGCAAGTTCTTTATCTCAATCATGCTTTCTGTTTTTCTTGGCCCGGCTGCCTGCTCCGGCTTCAGGTACTAAAAAGGATTTTCTATTCCTGATATCCTGATAATAGGACAGGAACAACCCTATAATGTTACAAAAAATAAAAATTATTTTAAATGAAATGATTTAGTTTCCGGGCGATTCCGGAGCAACGTCGTTCCAAACCTTTATATTGTCATCTGCGCCTATGCCCGATTTAACCTCAACATAGATACCGTCTGAGATCCCAAGTTCCACATTCTTTCTTTGGAACTGCTGCTCCCCGGTTTCCACTTCCACATAAGGTTGCCGGCTATCCTTATCGAATTGTACCAGTGCCTCCTTCACCGTAAGGACACTATCCGCACGGCCAAGGATGATGGAGGCATTGGCGCTGAGGCCGGCTCGTATAAATACGGAGTCCTGTTTCTTCATGGTGCCCTTGATCTCGAACTGAATGGCGCCGTTTTCGGCCTTGCCCTTGGGCGCAATATAATCGAGTACAGCATCGAACACTTTTTCCTCAAGTGCCCCCACGGTGATTTCAAGCGGAAGGTCTTCCCTGATCTTGCCCACTTCAGATTCGTCGACCTTCCCTTCGAAGATCATCTTATCCACATCGGCTATGGCGGCAATTGTGGTACCTTCATTAAAGTTATTACTTTCAATTACCTGGTTGCCCACTTCAACGGGAACCTCCAGTACCATGCCGCTTACAGTGGCCCGGATCAGGGTATTGGCCTCGCTGCCATAACCTGCCGTGGTTCCGGTTCGTACTATGTCGAAGCGCTTGTTGGCCGCCTGATACGCCTGTTTTGCCTGATCATAACTCAGCTTGGCCCTTTCGAGGTCAACCTTAGAAATCACCCCTTTTCCGAACAAGCCTGTCTGGCGTTCAAAATTCCGCAACTGGTCGTCCAGAGCGATCTTCGTCTCATCGATTGAAATCCTGGCATCGTTCAGGGCATTGAGGTTAGGCACAACTTTTATTCTGGCAAGAAGGTCGCCCGACTTAACAAAATCACCCCCCTCTACAAAGACTTCTTCAATAACCCCCGAAATATTGGGTTTAATTAATACTTCCTCCAGAGGCAGAATGCTGCCAGTGGCTACTGTTTTGTTGATTACCGTACGGGTTTCGGGCTTTTCCGTGGCATATACCACAGGGTCTTCAGCATTCTTTGAGTATAAATAATACATCGAGCCGCCAAATGCAAGGAGGATTCCCAGTAATATTGTTAAGGTGATAGATTTTTTCATGTCAGTTTAATATCTGATGTTCTTCGTTCTTAATTGTTTAAACCGATTCATTACTGAATCAGCAAGAATCACTATTCATTCCTCAGGGCTTCAATTGGCCTCACGCGGATGGCGCTCTGAGCCGGGATAAAGCCCGCCAGGAGCCCGGATACCATAAGAATCATCATTGCCCCGCTAACCACGCCCAGGCTAACGCTGGGATTTATAAACATGTCTACAGGCCCGTTCATATCGAGCAGGGTGTTCACCCCATATATAAAGAGGGCGCCGAAGACTATTCCCGCCATTCCGGAAATCAGGGTAAGGAAAATCGACTCCATAAGGATCTGTTTTTTAATAGACCAGGGGTCTTCTCCCAGCGCCCGCCTGATTCCGATCTCCTTTGTGCGCTCTTTAACCACGATAAGCATAATGTTGCTCACCCCGATGATACCGGAAAGCAAGACCAGGATGCCCACAAAGTAAGCAATGACCTTCATGGCACCGAACAGGCTTTCAACCCGGTTATACTGTTCGTACAAGTCAAAATATCCTACAGCCCGGGTATCATCCGGGTGTATTTTACGGTTGTCCTTAACAATCGAAATAATGCGGTCTTTTAACAGGCTGATAGAAGCGCCATCTGCTGCCGTGATCGCCATCCACCCTACATCATTGCCCTTGTTAAAGGCCTGGGAAAAGGTAGTAAACGGAATAAAAATCTGTTTCTGCCCTTCTTCCCCATCTCCGTCGTTGGTTTTTTTCTTATACGTCCCCACAACCATAAAATTAACACCCTGAATCTTGATGTAACTGCCGGCAACGGTTTCACCAGATTCATACAGGCTGCTCTTCACTCCTTCGCCAATGATGGCAACTTTTCTTTTCGCCTTAATATCATTATGGTTTATAAAACGACCTGAAGTAATCGTCATCGGATCCTGATTGATAATTTCCGGGTAATCTCCATAGACGTTAAATGCACCCGTCCTGATGCCCCGGACCACGTTATTGGCTCCCATAAAACCACCTAGCTGGTTTCTGGGGGAAATAAACCGCAGTTCAGGCACCTGATTCCTTATGGCCTCCACATCTTCGAGTTTAAAGGAATAGCTACGGTTGTTGGGCATTCCCTTATAGGCCTTGGTGGTATTGCGCGACCACATAAACATGGTATTGGTGGCAATATCGCCGAAATCGGCCTTGATCCCGTTCTCCAGACCCTTTCCTGCGGCCAGGAGGATAATTAATATAAGGATCCCCCAGAAAACCCCAAAGGCCGTGAGTATAGTCCTGAACCAATTGCTTGTCAGTACTTCAAGAATCTCTTTCCACCGGTCTCTGTTAAACATATATTCTTATAATTTCAACCTATTTGCATAGCTGTTGAACCCATTCTGAGCGGCCGCCTAAAAAGCGTTCATTCATCCCTGAGGGCATCAATAGTGTGAATGTTAGCCGCCCTCCAGGCCGGGAAAAAACCGGCTACGGTCCCCGCCAGTATCAGCAGGAATACCGTGGAAATGGCTACATTAAAGTTTACCGAGGGATTTACTATATAGTCTACCTCCACATTGGGCCCGATAAGTTCGAGCAAGCCCATACTGAAGATAAGGCCGGTGAAACCGGAAATTGCCGTAATGAAAATAGATTCGTGAAGGATCATACCCACTACAGACCAGGGTTTGGCCCCTAAGGCCTTCCTGATGCCAATTTCCCTGGTGCGTTCCTTTACCACTATAAGCATGATATTGCTTACCCCTACCACTCCGGCAATGATGGTGCAGATTCCGACAAACCAGAAAAATAACCTGATATTGCCGGTAAGGCTATGGAAACGCCTGGCTTCTTCCAGGGTATTGTATACATTAATGGCACTGGGGTCTTCCGGGGCCACCGAATGAGCTTCCTGAAGGTAGGTTTTCAATTCGCTGGAAAATTGCTCCGACTCGGCGACAGCCTCTTCGAAAGAGGCGGCAGGTTCCATGGTAAATGAAAGATTATGCAACTTGTCGGCTCCGTTAAAAACGCGTTGGGCAGTGGTGACCGGAATAAAAATTCGATCTTCTTCCCGTTCCCCACCCTGGTCTTTGTAGACTCCCACAATCTGGAATTTTATTCCCGAAATATCCAGGTATTCCTGCAAAGGGTCTTCACCTGCACTTAAGATCTCGTTGTTTATCTTATTGCTAATGATGGCTACCTTGGCCCTGTTCTGCTCGTCGTTCGGATTAATATAACGCCCTTTTGCCATGTATTGGTTCTCAATAAACTGAAAACCCGAACCTACACCCTGTACACTATATCCCAGGCTCTCTTTGCCGTAGGTCACCACAACATTATTCACCCGGAACACGGGTGAACGGTCTTCCAGTTGCGGGGCGTACTGTTCATCCAGGTATTGGTAGTTAGCGTTCTTTAACTGAATGGGGCGGCCAGGATTGAGCCCCTGATGTTCGATGGTAGTAACCTGGGTCCATACCCAGATCCGGTTTGATGCGTCGGCTGCAAATTCCTGGGCGATTCCGTTCTGCATGCCCTGTCCGAAACCAAGAAGAATAACCAGAATAAAGATCCCGGAGGCAACCGAGAGGCCGGTTAAGAAGGTTCGTAATTTATTTTTCCGGATGGTGTCGAAAATTTCCTGCCATCGCTCGATATCAAACATGGGGTAAGAGTCGTTAGTACGTTGCTTAAAAAAGCCTTTTCTTAATAGACTAGTAGCTCCCTGAATTGTTACAGCCTTTGCTGGTAATTTTTGTTAAATTCTTACAGGAGTTGGGGTCAGGATTTCAGTTTGCGGTAGACAAAATAGAATACCCCGGCCACCAGAATGTAGGGAATGGCCATAAGGTATACAATACCGTTATTAATTCCCGCTGCCACTGCCTCATTGCCTCCGTTTTCAAGTACTGCCCTGCACATGGCACATTGGGCATCGGAAACTTGCGGCAGCAGCAACAGCAAATACACGATAAGGAAGTGCAATAGTCTTTTCATGATATTCTTTAAAAAAGCCCAGACCTAATGGGAGTAATAAGGTGCGATCATCAAATATACAATAACTCCTGTTACAGCTACATACAACCATATTGGAAAGGTGATCCTGGCCAGTTTTCTGTGGCTGTTAAACTTCCCCAGATATGCCCGGGCATAGGTTTTCAGCACGAGGGGGATAATGGCAACAGAAAGGAGGATATGTGAAATCAGGATGGTATAATACAGGAAGCGCCATATTCCCGTACCGCGATAAGGGGTAGGATCGGAAGTCATATGGTAGGCGACATACATGAGGAGGAACAGAGCAGACAGGCTTATACAGCCGGTCATGAGTCGCTGATGCAGTTTTTGCCTGCCATTTATGATCGCCCAAACGGCAATAACCAACAGCAGGGCAGTGAAGCCGTTAATCGTAGCATATATGGGCGGCAGGAACCCAAGTGGTTCCACTCCCGGAATTTTTATCCCGAAAAGCAAAGCCACCAGAAGAGGTACAAACACAGAGATGATGGTAATGGCCCGGTTGAATCGCTTCTCCTTTAAAACAATTGGGTCCATGCTATTCCTTTAACAATGTCATGATATCTTCCTTCAGGATAGTAATTTCCTGTTGCTCTCCTTCCTGACTGGTTCCCTGGGCCTCTGTGATTGTACCACGGTAATAAACCAGTGGGTTTCCAAATCCGTCTCTACGCGACCTCAGGTACCCTTCGCGGTCAACCAGGGCAAACAATCCGGAATGTTCAAAGCCGCCCGGAATATCGGAATCCTCGGCGGCATAAATATTAAAGCCTGCATTGGCCAGCTGGTAAATGGTATCCCTGTTTCCTGTAAGCAGGTGCCAGTCCATGTCGTTAACCCCATATTCCTCTGCATATTGCTTAAGCACGGATGGGGTATCAAATTCGGGATTTATGGTGATGGAAGCAAGTCCGAAATCTTCAAATTCCCTGAAGTTTTCCTGCAAATCAACAAGATTGCGCGTCATTATCGGGCAAATTGTCGGACAGGATGTAAAGAAAAACTCCACCACATACACTTTGCCCTTATAATCTTCATTGGTGATCAGCATACTGTCCTGGTTATATAGCGCAAATGGAGGGACTTTCCTTTTCTTGCCGTTCTGCGTAATATAAACAAGCTGATTATCCTGGGTTTGGATGCTCATACGGTCTCTTTCAACCACATCACCCTGCCTGATGCGCTCTATGATCCTGGGAATAAAAATTATCCCGAATATCAGAATTATCAGCGATACCCATATATAGTTGTATTTATTCCTTGCCATCAATTCGTTCTTTCGGCATTGTTTTTTTTAAGTGCGAGCCTGTATTCTGCCAGGATGATCTTAACATCATCTTCCATCTTATTATTCAACTCTGCTACGGATGTCGTATTGAACCCGTACTTAATCCCATCATCCTCATCATCATCGCGCCCCCTCAGATTACCTTCCTTATCAATTATAAAAACATAGGGTGTCGATAGTTGTTCATCCAGCGAAAGATCTGTCCCCAGAGAATCAAAAAGGGCACGGATCCCGGCCGGGCCGGCAAATAAAAACTTCCATTTTGAAGTATCCACAAGCTTCCTCAGTTCCTGTTTCAATTGGGCGGCCTCATTCTGCGTACCCTCCGGCAAAACCATCACCATTTGAAATTCATTGAATTCATAAAAAGGTTTATAGATCTTTTGGTTCAGATTGAAGGCATTACCTTTTTTACGCTCTACCTCACCGCCTGGAAAACCAAGGATAGTAATCTTTCCGGTGAAGCTTTCATCCGGATCTATGGCCTCCAGGCTACCAACGTCCTCGGTAAGTACGGGGAGCCTTCCGAAACTGTTAACCCCGGAGGCGAAGAAGAGGTATGCCACCAGGGGAAAAACAAATAATATCACCAGGACCAGGGTCTTTTTCATATACCGCATAAATCAATAACAAAAATAAAAAAGACGGTTGTTATGCCGTCTTTCCATAATGTTAATTCATTTTTAGAAATCCCAGGCAACATAACCCTCGCGGTAGATACTGTATATATAATCCGCTTCGAAAAGGAGGATAAATATCAGGTAACAAACCAGAAAAATAGGTGTCCAGACAATGGCCCTTCTCAGGGAGCTTTTTTCATCGCGAAGGTGCATAAAATCCCAGGCTATATAATAGGCCTTCACCAGGGTTAGCAGGATAAAAATCCAGTTTAACAGCTTCATCCCGATAAAATAGTGGTGGGTTAAATAGTAGGGTTTCGTAATCCCAAGGAACACTTCTACTGCGGTAACAATTGTTAAAAATACAAGGACCCCCCAGATCTTGCTAGTGTTCGACTTAAACTTTATCAGTCCTCTGAAAATCTCCAGTTTATGTTCGTGTGCCATCAGTTAATAGAAGTTCATTCCGGCTTTGCGGAATATTAAACCAAATAGAAAAAAGTAAATACAAATACCCAGACCAAATCCACAAAGTGCCAGTAGAGTCCCACTTTTTCAACCATCTCATAATGGCCCCTGCGTTCATAAGTGCCCAAAATAACATTGAAGAAGATAATAATGTTAATTACTACCCCTGAGAAAACGTGAAAACCGTGAAAGCCGGTGATAAAGAAAAAGAAATCGGCAAACAGCCGGCTGCCGTATTCATTGCGCACCAGGTTGGCACCTTCAACCACAATAGTAGCTTCATTGATCTTATTAAGCGTTTCTTCACGTGTCAGCAGGGTTTTCTCCCCTTCGTCATTGATAGACTCAGTACGGATCAGGATATTTGGGTTAGACTTCAGCCCTTCCACCACTTCATTCAAACTATAGGTGGGCAAACTGCCCTCATCCATATACCATACTCCTTGGGACTCAGTAAGGGCTACCCGTTCTTCGGGCAAAGTTTTGGCAAAATCGGCCAGGGCTGCCCGATCCCCGGTATCTGCCTTAACAAACTGCAGAATCCTGCCCCCTTTGGTTTCTACCGCCCCGTAGTCGCCCTTAATAAATGTTGCCCATTCCCATGCCTGGGAACCTACGAAGATGGCCCCGCCAATTATGGTCAGGAACATATACCAGATAACTCTGGTTTTCTGAAAACGGTGACCTGCATCCACTGCCAGGACCATGGTTACTGACGACATGATCAGGATAAAGGTCATGAATGCAACATAGTACATGGGGTAATTCCCGTGGAAAAACGGTACGTGTGTAAAAACTTCGTCTGCAATTGGCCAGGTTTCTATAAATTTAAACCTGGAAAAGCCGTAGGAGGCCAGGAAGCCCGAAAAAGTAAGGGCATCGGAAACGATGAAGAACCACATCATCAATTTACCATAGCTTGCTCCGAGAGGCATGTTGCCCCCGCCCCATACGTTCTCTTCTTCAACCGAAGTAACCGTTGTATCCATAACCAAAAGTGCGTGTTAAAAGAGTCTTGGCAAATTTACATTTTTTTTAACTATTCAAAAGTCCAATCAACACATATTGCAAACTTTTTCCTCATTTTAACTGACAACAACAGACCGTCCTTCCAGTGGCAAGTACTCTGGACTTTTATACCGGACAAGACTCAGGACATAGCCTGGAGTATTCTATGTAGTGGCGGATATTACAGGATGGTGTACCCAAACAAAAAAGAGACCCCTGAAAATTCCGAGCGCCAGGTCTGATACCCCACCAACAGGTCCTGACTTATATTGTATCGCACTTCCACACTATATTTGTTTTTCCAGTTATAGCCCATACCCAACGCCCAGTAGTTGTCGAGGATACTGCTCTGCACTTCCAGATTCGGCTGCGTAGACAAGGTATTTACCCTAATTGCGGAATTTAGTGGGAATTCCATCCCAAAATTGCCATTCAGAAATAGTTTAGAAGACTCGTTGATGAAAAAATAATGCCGTACTCCAATGGAGGTTACAATTGATTTGTAATCCGCTTTGGTGTTATCCGCATTCTCAGTTTGGAAAGACCTGTAAAAAGGCTCAAGAGTTAAGGCCCATTTGTTCCTGTTGAATGGCAGCAAAACCTCCAGTTCAATTCCAATTCGGAAGGAAAGCTGATTTTCAAATTCGGTACGTGTAATGTTCCCGTTGGCATTCCTGATTTCTAATGATGCATAGTCCAGCCCGGGCCTCAGATTCAGATGAAATAAGTCCGGCTTGCTATCGTCCCGATATACGGACGGGGCATGCCCGGAGCACTCATTGTAAGCGACAAAATAGGAAATTAGATCCGATTCGGTATAGGCCGTGTTGTTTATAACCGTACTGCTCACTGCCTCACACTGCACTTCTGCCCCCAGCTGCGACTTATAGAAAAAGTTGTCCAGGATTTTATTCCCTGGCGATTTATAACGCGTATACACCAATTGCTTGGGCGGCGCTTCTCCAATGGAATAAAAATATCGTCTTAAATTCCCGTCTTCAAAGCCATAGAGCTTTGCCTTCCCGTTTACGAGAAGTTTCAGGAATAAATGTTCCTCGCTGAAGCCGGGGTTCCGATCCTGATTCAGGTCTGAAGGCAGATAACTTCGCCTGTCAATGACAACGGTATGTCTTTCAAATACAAGGTATTCGGAAATGCCAAAAGCCCGGATATCGCCTATTTGCGCAGTTTTTGGTTCCTCATCCCCGGAAAGTTTGTACCTGAACTTGTCGGGATTGTTTTTCCAGTCGACATTACGAATAAGGCAATCAACCCTTTTACCGCTGTTATCAATGAAATATCCATTTTCAAAAACAATCTGAGCATAGGCCGAGGCAGCCATTAGAAATAGCAAGGCCATAATAACGTAGGTCTTCATATAATAAGAATTGGTTTAAAGGTTTGGTATTATGGGTTTTACTGGTAAGAATTAACTTACAGTTTGGCCTGATTGGTGATTAACGGAAAAAATAGAAAAATAGTATGAGGTAGAGCCATAGCCCGCCCAGGAAGTGCCAGAACGTAATCCCTAGTTCCATCCCCAGCAGATTTCCTTCCCCGTACTTTCCTTTATGCTGGTTAAAGGCTACCACCGAAAGGGAAATAAGGCCTGCAATAACATGAACTATATGTACCATAGCGATAAGGAAGATATAAGACATGGTAATGGTGCTGGTAGGGCCGGTAAAATAATAACCCTGGGCAATCAGTTCAGAAAAGCCATAGAATTGAATAGCGATAAAGAGTAATCCAAGCGCCAACGTAGCGAGCAGGAGCTGCGTACCACGCCTGTGTGCCCCTGCGGATTCCGCATTCTTTGCAAAATGGTAGGTAAAACTGCTCAAAATGATTACCAGCGTACTTACAAAAAAAGCCGTAGGCAGGTCGAAGTCCTGAAGCCAGTCTTCCCTGCTGCTACTCACGATATAGGCGCTGGTCCAGCCGGCAAACCCCATAATAAGGCTAACGATTCCAAACCATAGCATCATCTTCCTGGCCCTTTCATTCTTCTCTGCTGGTGTTCCCTGGGTAAGATCCATATTTTAATTTAAAAAATTATCTACTACATAAACCAGCTGCATCAGCGTTATATAGCTAACGCTCGCCAGCATCAGGCGCCTTGCCGTGATGTTATCCCTTTTTTCGAAAAGCCGCAATGCATAGAAAAGCATCACCGCTCCCAGAAGGAAAACTATGACTGCGGCCGGCACCGATAGGTGCAGCCTGCCGGTAATCCCCAGCACCGGTACCAGGGAAATTACCATCATCCAAATGGTATACATTATAATCTGTAAGGCGGTACCCCGGTCTTTCTTGCCAGTGGGGAGCATCTTAAAACCTGCCCTGCGGTAGTCATCGTCGAGCATCCAGCCCAGGGCCCAAAAATGCGGAAACTGCCAGAAAAACTGTATCATAAACAAGGTGCCCGGCTCAATGCCAAAATCATCGGTAGCCGCCACCCATCCGAGCATAAACGGTATGGCTCCGGGGATGGCTCCTGCAAATACCGAAAGCGGGGTTAGCGTTTTAAGAGGCGTATAAACACTGGTATACAAAAAAATGGAGATTGCACCGAACATGGCTGTTTTAGGGTTCAGAACATATAATGTGGCTACCCCTAACAGGGTCATCAATACCGCAAGCAAGAGAGCGCCATTTACGCTCATCCTCCCCGCAGGGATAGGGCGATTCCTGGTGCGGAACATTCGGGCATCAAGGTCTTTTTCTATTACCTGATTGTAGGCATTGGACGCCCCTACCATACAATAGCCGCCGAA
>CAYSVQ010000097.1:0-49437 GCA_964434565.1 uncultured Flavobacteriaceae bacterium
ATTTCGGAAAAGCTTAATTCCCAGCACCGATACAAAACCTGCGATATCAATGCCATCAATACGATGATCACCGAGCTTAAACCCGATAATAACCTGCTGAACCTCTTTAGAAACCACGATATTCACCTGCTCTAACATGCCAGACTTTAAGAAAATTACCGAATCCCCCTCGCTCTACGATGACCTGGAGTTAATGGACACCCGCCAAATCCTGGAAAACATGAACCGGGAAGACCAGAAAGTAGCCGCCGCTGTTGCCCTGGTGATTCCACGGATTACCCGTCTGGTAGATGAACTGGAACAACGCTTTTACAGTGAAGGCCGCCTTTTTTATATAGGAGCCGGAACCAGCGGCCGGCTGGGTATCCTGGATGCTTCGGAGATCCCGCCAACCTACGGGCTACCGCATAGCAGGGTTATCGGGATTATTGCCGGAGGCGATACGGCCATCCGCAAGTCTGTGGAACATGCAGAGGATGATACGCAGCAGGCATGGAAAGACCTTCTGGCCTATGGCATAAATAAAAAGGATACGGTGGTTGGGATAGCCGCTTCAGGCACCACTCCCTATGTTTTGGGGGGTATCCGGGATGCAAGGCAAAACGGCATTTTAACGGCCGGCATTACCAACAACCCTGGTTCACCCCTGGCCCGGGAGGCAGAAATCGCCATTGCTATCGAAGTTGGCCCTGAATTCGTAACCGGAAGCACAAGGATGAAAAGCGGTACCTCCCAAAAACTGGTACTCAATATGATTTCTACAGCTTTGATGATCCGGATAGGAAGGGTCCGGGGGAACAAAATGGTGAACATGCAGCTAAGTAACAGCAAACTGGTAGACCGGGGAACCCGTTACCTCATGGAAGGGCTCCAGCTTGATTATGAGCAGGCCAGGCTGGCCCTGAATAAATACGGGTCCGTTAAAGATGCCCTGGACGCCCTCAGGAAGAATGGCTAATCAGCCTCAATGGCACCAACATCCGCCGCCGTAACCAGGTCATCGCTTTGGTTGCCCCAGCTGTTCAGGATGAAATTCATTACATCGGCCACTTCATCATCCGTTAACCCCTGGGCCATCATCATATTGTTATAGGTTACTCCGTTCACAGTAATTTCTCCGCTCTGGCCATACTTTACCGCACGGATGGCTGCCTCCCGCTTTTCCATCAGATAATCAGACCTGGCAAGGGGAGGGAAAACAAGGGGTACCCCTTCGCCGTTTTCCATATGGCAGGTTATACAGAAATCGGTATACAAATCCCGGCCTCTTTGCATGCTTTCCTGCAATTCCGTATCCTGAGAAAACAGGAGGGAGGAGGAACCAAGCAATGTGCAATAGATAATCAGGATTAGTTTTAAATTCAAATTCAACTTCAAAGTTCAAGTATAAGGGTTCCGGGTTCAGAGATCCGGGGTTCCGGGGTTCCGGAGTTTCGCGTCTCGTAATTCGTACTTCGTATTTGTAACTCTGCCAGCTACTGCGTACTGCTATTATTCCGGCTTGCACTATTTCGTACTTCGTACTTTTCAGAGGGTACTCCGCGGCTTGGGTCTTTCACACTCTTGGATACGGGTACTAAGTTTTTTTAACTTCTCGCATTCAAATTGCTTCTTCAATCAGAATGATATTCCATCTTTTTGTACTCACCCCTTAGTCCCCTACTTCGCTTTGCTCAGTACAGGCCTTGTTAGAGGGGATACCCCTGTTTCATCTATTGCGGTAAAGATAGGCCTGGGTGTTGCCAAAATTAAACTATCCCTGCATTCAAATAAACGAATCAACCTGCCTGCAGCCAGTAAGCTGGCGCAGTCCCTCCACGGCGCGGACCCGGGAAGGCAAATACTTCAATCAGCAAATATACCAACTTCTGCTACTGCGAACTGCTACTGCCTAGTTTTCAACTACCTCGTACTTGAAACTCTGCCTACTGCTACCGCTACTGCTTACTTTTTAGGCACTAACCGATAAATACCTTTTCCTTCCACGGCAACATAAATCAGGCCGTCGGGACCCTGTTTAACATCGCGTACCCGGCCGATGCCCGGCATCAGTTTTTCCCTGCTGGTAACATTATTTCCAACAAATACAAGCCTCTCGAGGTATTGAAAGGAAAGGGATCCTACCAGCAGGCTGCCTTTCCATCCGGGATACTTATCAGAGGTTACAAAAGCCATCCCGCTTGGTGCAATGGATGGGATCCAGTAGTGGATAGGCTGTTTCATCCCGGGCATCTCCTTTTTATCGGTAATCGGGGTCCCGCTGTAATTAATGCCATAAGTAACAACAGGCCAGCCGTAATTGGCCCCCTTCTCAATAATATTGATCTCATCGCCCCCTCTGGGCCCGTGCTCGTGAATCCAGATTTCACCGGTTTCAGGGTGTTTTGCCATTCCCTGGGGGTTTCTGTTACCGTAGGTGTATGCAGCTTTTACCGCATTCTCCTCATTTACAAAAGGATTATCTACAGGGATGCGGCCATCGTCGTGTATCCGGTAGATTTTACCCCCGTCGCGGCTAATATCCTGAGGGTTGATATCCCGTTCTCCCCGCTCACCAATGGAGAAATATAAATAGCCTTCATTGTCAAATTCGAAGCGCGAACCAAAATGTTGACCCTTATTGGTATTAGGGCTTGCCTTATAGAGGCGTTCAATATCGCTGAGAGCATTGTTTTTAAACCTGGCACGGATAATCGCGGTATTTCCACCCCTTGTATCGCCTTCCCCGGAGGCAAAGGAGAGATAGAGCCACCCATTGTCTGAATATTCAGGATGCAGCCGGATATCCATCAAGCCGCCTTGTCCCCTGTTGTACACTTCCGGAACATTGGCAACAGGGGTCTTTACCCCGTCTTTAAAATGTATGATTTCACCTGCCTTTTCGGTAATCAGCATGCTGCCATCCGGCAAAAATTCCATCCCCCAGGGGATCTGAAGCCCCTCAATCAGCAACTCGGCCTGAAAGGGCGGATCAGCTGCTTCCGATACCTCATTATTAACTTTTTGCCCACATGAGAACTGTGGCATTACAACGAAAAAACACAATATGCAGATACTTTTCTTCATCTCCGAACGTTAAAATATATAATAATTACAAGGTAAGTCAAGTCATAAATATAAAGAGAAAATATAAGTATAAACAATTACACCGAAGAATATACTGACCCCAAATCATTCATATTCTTGCATAACTCCTACTAACCTATGCTTCCCTTTAAGCCCAGGCAACTCTTAGGTGCCGTGCTGTTGATTTCATTATTGATAGTATTTTCCTCGGCTGCAGCAAAGACCAGCATTTACCACTTTTATGCGCTGGTAACCGGGGAAACAACCGGCAAAAGTAATACTTCCGGGGCGGATGCTGAAATAGCACTCGAAGCCCTATCCGGCAACACCATTGCCTCCCTTGCAGGGAGCATGGCAACCCCACCCTTGTACGCCACAATCATTCAGGGGGCGAACGAACAGGTAACCTGTCCTAACGACGGTAGTACCCTTGCCAAGTTTTTTCTCTGCGGCACCAGCGATATACGTACTATTTCACTCAGCCAAAGCGGAGGTACCTACCAGTGGCAAAAACTCGACGCCAACCGTTGCGCGCTGTCGGTTCTGGCCGATTGTGCCAACTCAGACAACAGTTGTTATGACAATGTCGGGAGCGGCCCAACCTATAGCCTCAACTCATCCGGGGAGTTCCGGGTGCGTGTGGATGGCGGGCCATACTATTATTTTAAATCCACCCTCAACCCTCTAAACCCGCAGCTCATCAAGGAAGATATTGTTTGCGGAAACCCTGGCCGGGTGGAGATAACCAACGTACCTGCCGGTTACGAATATAGTCTGAATAACAGCGGCGGACCCTACCAGGACTCCCCATTTTTCAATATAACAAGTGCCGGTGATTATAGGGTATGGGTTCGCCTTAAGAACGTCTCAACCAGTGCCTGCCTCTTCCCTTCGAACACCGTCACCGTTCAGGACCTTGATATCGATGTTGCTGTTACCGCATACGATATCCTTTGCAGCGGGCAACTGGGCAGTATTGAGGTGGATGTAAGCGGGGTGCCCGGGTTCTATACCTACAGGCTAATAAAGAACGGGGTAACCGTGGATACTTTCGGCCCGGCTGGCGCATCCTCCTATTCCTTTGATAATGTAAGCCCTGGAACCTACTCGGTACGGGTCGAAACCAATAATTGCAACGAACTGGTAAGCCAGGATATCAATAGTAACCCCATCGTGATTGGTAACGGAATCAGTCCCCTGGCGGTATCAACATCAGCATCAGACAGCTTTGGTTGCGGGGCCTCATCCGTTGATGTTACAATTACTACTTCAGGCGGTACGGCCCCCTACCGGTACAGTCTCAACGGCGGCACCACCTACAGCCCGACTTATTCGGGGTCGGCCATATTTACCGTTACTTCCGCGGGAAACTACAATATTCTGGTGCAGGATGCCAATGGCTGCCTGAAAACAGCAAGTGCCGATGTGGAGAACCTGCCGCCCCCGGTCTACACTATCAGCACCTCAGACGCCAATTGCGGTGGCAGCAATAACGGCAGCATCACGGTCAATATAAGTAACGGATTTGGCTACAATCTCGATTACAGCATCAACAACGGATCCAGCTACCAGAACAGCAATGTTTTCAATAACCTGGCCCCAGGTTCCTACGACTTGCTGGTGCGCTACCGTCAGGATGCCTTTGAATGTACCACGCCTGTGTCTTTGGAAACCGTGGGAACACCATCCACCATTTCCGGATCGGCAACCGCCAATTCGGTACCCAGTTGCGGCAATGAGAACGGCGGACAAATTACCATATTCGGCGCATCCGGCGGTACGGCACCCTACCAGTATAGTATCGGTGCCGGATTTAGCGGTACCACGGTATTCACCAACCTTGGAGTTGGTACCTATACCCCGCGTATCAGGGACGCGAACGGTTGCGTTGAGACCCTTCCCCCCATCATCTTTAATTCACTGAATAAGCCTACCGATATGGCATTTGCCATTTCAAATATCAACTGCCTGAGCAGTACGGCTTCCGTTACTGTTGCCGTAACCAACGGCAGCGCCCCGTTTACCTATTCCATCATTGCCCCTGCCGGCAGTGCGGTGAACAATGGCAACAACAACGTATTTACCGGGCTGGGCCTTGGTACCTATACTTTCAGGGTTACAGACAGCCAGGGTTGTTCCTATAACGAAAACTATGCAATTACCGATATCAGCTCCATCGGGGTACAGGCACAGGCTACCAAAGTGGTTAGCTGCGTTGGCGACAGCGACGGGCAAGGCCGATTCCTGGTCGATGGTTTTGACGGTACCTATAGTTACAGCATAGACGGAGGCCCGGTTTTTACCGGCCAGAGCAGCGGGATCATCGCCCTCAATGGCCTCGGCGCAGGTAGTTATATGATCAGTGTAACCGATGAGGACACCAACTGTACGGACACAGCCACCCTTGTTATCCAGGAACCTGCAGCGGTCTTTACAATAACCAACCTGAATGTCACCGCAATGAGTTGCCAGAACAACAATACTGGCAGCGTCACCATCAGCACCAGCGGCGGCTGGGGTGGAAACAGGTATACTCTTACCCAGCCCGACGGATCGATCCGCGGGCCAAAGAGCGGTAACAACTTTTCCAACCTGACCCAGGCGGGGCTCTATCAGGTACAGGTTACCGACGCCAATGGCTGTACGCTTACCGACAGTTTTACCCTGACCCCTCTATCGTCACCCAGTCTTACAATTAATACAGGTGCTTCGGACTATTGTTATGACAATATGAATGCCGCCACTATAGCTGTTAGCGCAGCCGGGGGGCTTGCCCCTTACCAGTACCGCATCAATAACGGCCCCTGGGGCGGAAGCAATGTATACAGCGGCCTTACACCGGGGAATTATACCATAGAGGTAATGGACGCCAACAATTGCCGGGATGATGTACCCGTCACCATTGCCCCTCAGATAGCGGCCACGGCTACCGCCATCAGGGAACTCAATTGCGGGGGTCCTTCGGCTCAGATCCGGGTAAATATCAACAATGGTTATCCTTCGGGCGGGAACTACGACAGCTATGAGGTAAGTATCAATGGCGGGCCTTTTAGCTCTTCCAATTTCCCCATCAGCGGTAATTCATTTATTCATGATATCCCAAACGACGGCTCCTTAACGGCAGATACAGACTTTCAGTTTGAAGTAACAGATAGCCGGGGATGCACCACGGTAACCAATGTAGTGACCATTACCCCGCCGGAGACTATCGCCGGAACAGCGGTGGCTACCGACAGCAGTTGCGGGGAAGATAACGGCATCATAGAGCTGATCCCTGATACCAGTCAGGGTGTCCCGCCATATGAATATAGTGATGATGGCGGTGCAACTTTCGGAAACCAGAATGTTTTCCCCGGATATGCTCCGGGTACTCACTCCGACTTTATGATCCGTGACAGCCGTGGATGTACCAGTCCCCTCTTATCAGCAACAATTGCGCCCAGCAGCCCCATCGATGCCGATGTAAGCGCTGTGGATGCCATTTGTACTGCAGGTGCCGTGGAGGGGAGTATCGATGTGAATAGTGTAGCCAACGGCACGCCTCCATTTACCTATACCCTTCAGGATATCAGCGGCACCACAGTGGCTGTAATAGGCCCCACTGCCAGCAGTACGGCCAGTTTCCCGAACGTGCCTACGGGTACTTATACGGTGATTACCACCGATGCTTCGGGCTGCGAGGACCGCGATACGGAGTTCATCACTCAGAACCAACTCGACCTGGTGCCCGTATCCGTTACAACACCCCCGGACTGTACCAGCGCCTTTACCTATATAGTAGATATAGTAGGGGGTACCCCGCCTTACCAGATAGGGCTGGTGGGCAGCCCGCTGGGCCCGCCCAATGTGGATTTTGATACCCACGACTTCACCGGGCAAATCGCCTATGGAGTTGCCTATTTCGTAGAAGTGGTAGATGCCCTCGGATGCCGTTATATTGAACAGATTGACCCAATTAACGGGCCGTCTCCCCTTGCAGTTACCGCCACCGGCAGTGCAGCTTCCTGTACCCCGGGAGGGAACGGACAGATCGATTTTATGGTAACGGGCATCGCCTCCCCGGCCGACCTGACCATAGAATTACAGGACACAGACTCCGGCGCTATTGTTGATAGTCAGAGCCCGAACAACGTAGCTATCCCGTATAACGGCAGCTTTACCGCCCTTCCGCCTGGTAATTATCAGATCCTGGTAAACGATGACAATACCAGCTGCGATGCCAGTACCCTTATTTCCATTATCGAGGAGATCCCTTCCCTGGTAGTCGACAATAATGAACCTGCCAACTGTAATGCAGCCGCGCTCATCACCGTAAGGGGTAATGGGGGAACTCCCGCTTACGGCTTTGCCTATGTTCCGGCAGGCGCGCCCGCCCCAACCGTGTTCAGTGCACAAACCACTTTTGAGATAGCGGGCCCTTATCCGGCGAATTATGACTTCTATGTGCAGGACGGCAACGACTGTATAGGTGTTACAACCGTCATGGTAACTGAGGAAGCCGGGGTTCCAGACCCCACTGTGAATGTTATTAACCAGTGCACGGCGGTAAGCAATTATACCATAAATGTTACCGGGCCTTTAAGCACCGGATCCGGTCTGCCCGAAGAAACATTTCAGTACGACATCGGTGGCGGCTTCCAGGACAACCCTAATTTCCTGGTTCCCAACCCGGGCGACTACACCATAGTGGTGCGCGACGGCAATGGCTGTACCAATACGATAGTGGCAAGGGTTTTTGATTTCTTCGCAATCACCGCAAGCGCCACCTCGGAGCCTACCTGTAATGCCGGAGACGGAGCCATCACCGTGAATACCTCAGGGGGTAGCGGAAACTTCCGCTACGAACTTAATGATGGTGTTAATCCTGTAATCGTACAACTTAACAACCCCGTATTTACCAATATTTTGCCAGGCAGTTACACCATCCTGGTGACCGACCTTGATTCCAATACTTTCCCGCTTTGTACGGATACCGCGACCGTAGATGTTACCCTGGTCGACAGCCCGGTAATTTCCGCCACCCCGGAAAGTGATATCAGCTGTAACGGTGCTAACGACGGCTATATCAGCGTGGAACTCCAACCCGGCACAGATACGGACGGGCCTTTCACCTATATTCTTTACGACGGCGGCAGCAGTACAGTGCTGGCGGGGCCCCAGCTCACCTCGCTCTTCGACGGCCTGGCAGCGGGGACTTATCAGGTGGAAGTGGTTTCAGAGAGAGGCTGTTCGAACCGTTCCGGCAATATCCTCATCCAGGAACCCAGCCCGCTGCAGGTCGCTACAACCAATACCATATTTAGCTGTAACCCCGGCAGTAACCGTTTCAATACAGCTACCATTACCGTCTATACCGATACCAATGGCAACGGAACGGGCACTGCTACAGGCACAGGCCCTTATACTTACAGCATGAATGACGGCACCCCGGCTTTCGACGGCACCAATTTTCAGACCAGCAATGTTTTTGAAGTCGTAGACAATGGCAGCAGCCAGAACATCATTATTACCGCAAGGGATTTCAATGGATGTGAAATCACGGATACGGTCACTCTAAGTCCGCCCGCGGGCCTCACCTTCAGCTTCAATGTAAACCCCATTAGCTGTGATGCTTCAGGAACCGGGGTCAATCCGGGTGCTATTGACATTATAATTAACCAGGGTCCCGGCAATTATGAAGTGGAAATCCTGCCCCTGGGCTCCGACCCGGTTCAGAGCTCGGGAGGTACCGACAGGGTAAGCTGGGCCATCAGCACCCCCGGCGATTATATCTTTGCGGTTACAGATGTGGGAAGCGGTGGCTGCAGTTATCTTACTCAGGTGATCAACGTTCCGGAATACAATATCATCGAGGCCCTAATTGCCGAGGTAAGCCCCGTAACCTGTTTTAACGGTTCCGATGGAGAGATAAGCCTGATTGTGAACAATTATATCGGCGTATATAATTACGAAGTATTCTCCAGGGATAATAACGGGATTGAAACCACAACAGGGGTCACCGGAGCATTTGATACCGCCAATCCGGTAAACACCCCCGAGATTATTTCGGGCCTACCCGCAGGCAACCTCGTAGTGCATATTGAGGCGCTCGACAGCCCTTTCTGCGATACGGTGAGCAACATCGCGACCGTACGGGAACCAGACAGGGCGCTCGCGGTAGCCTTACAACAGACCGCTGAGGTAACTTGTAATATCCCGGGCCTTGGTGAACTTTTTGTAACCGGAGATGGTGGCTGGGGCAGTTATGAGTACCAGCTTATCGCGCCCGACGGCATAACGGTGTTACAGGATTTTCCGGACACGAATGTTAGTTTCAGCGGTCTTTCCGCGGGCAACTATACTATTAATATCAGGGATGCTGAAGGATGTATTGCCACCAATAACATAACGCTTTCACTACCGGCGCCTATTTATGCGGATATCGAAGTTACCGCCCCCCTGCAATGCCATAACGACAATAACGGCGCCATAAGGGCTTATAACGAAAGTGGCGGGCAGGGCGCGGGGAATTACCTGTACCAGCTTAACCGTATATCTGAAGGTACCAACAGCGGTCTGCAGACGACCCCCAACTTTGGTAACCTGTCTTCCGGAGATTATACCATCACCATTTTCGACGGCTGGGGATGTAGTTTTACTACGGCCGTAATCACCATTGCCGACCCGGAAGTAGTAGTTGCCGAATTGCTTGAATTACAACCCCCTGGCTGCGGGGATCTGGGGTTAATGGGCCTTACCGTAACCAATCCTGAGCCGGGAGTGGGATATTTTTACAGAAGGGCCGGGACCGCAGATCCGTTCCTGCCATTTAATCCGCTAGATCCTCTGGCTGTTACGGTGCAGATACAGGAAGACATTACCATAGACCCGGGTCCTTTCCAGTATGAGGTACAAAACTCCAACGGATGTCCGTTTGAACTCTCGAACCAGATTTCTCTGGATCCTGCAGCGCCTTTAGTAATTTCACTCGACCTTACCAACGCAACCATCAACTGTGCTGGCGAGGCAACCGGAATCATCCGCTCCGAGGCATTTGGGGGGATAGGCAACTATGTCTATAGCCTGTTGAACTCAGATTCACCTCCTGTGCCCACGGCCGGGAATACTGTTCGCAGTGCCCAGGCTTCGGGAATCTTCCGGGACCTCGGCCCCGGTACCTATTGGGTATTTGCCCAAAGCGGCGGGTGTACGGCTATTTCAACCCCCATCACCATTACAGACCCACCGCCTTTAGTCCTGGATTCGCTTTCGGCAGTACCTGTGAGTTGTAATGGGGAGAACGACGGTCAACTTATCATTGAAGCAAGTGGAGGTACAGGAGTTATCCGGTATTCCATCGCCGACCAGCTAAGTGAATTTTTTGAGGCTGATGACCCCATGTTCCCCACCCGAAAGACCTTTAACAACCTATCGGCCAGGAGCTATGAGATTATTATCCAGGACGACCTTGGATGTACCATTACCCAAACCGTGACCATTACGGAACCGATGCAGCTGGTGGCCGCCCTGGCCGACAGCAGCCCGGAAACCTGTATGGGCGACGGAGATGGCAGCGTAACTCTCAACGTCACCGGAGGTACAGCTCCTTACGAATTTGCCCTGAATTCCTCGGATGATGCGGACTATTCCCAAAACCCAACTCAAACCTGGGATAACCTTAACGGGGGTGAAAGCTATGTGATCTTTGTACGGGATGCCATGGGCTGTCTCACCAGTGTGGTTGTGCCGGTTGGGATAGGGGTAGACCTGCAGCCCGAAGCCCTGGTGGCATACGGATGCGACGGCATCTTTCCTAACAATACGGCATCGGTGCAACTACAGGACCCGGGGCTTTACGGACAGCTATTATTTGCGCTAGACCCCGCAGACCCTACGGATGCCATAAGCGCGGAGGCAGCTACTGAAAGGAGCTGGGGTAACCTCAGTCCTGGCAACCATATGGTGTATATCTACCATGAAAATGGCTGTGCCACCTTCGTGGAGTTCAGTATAGATGCCTATGAACCCCTGACCCTGGAGGCCGTGAAAACAGGGATGAACGAAGTTACGGCCTATGCGGCAGGAGGCTTCGGCGGTTATGAATTCTATTTCCAGGGCGAATCCTATGGCAGCGCCAATATGTATTACGTGAACGAAGACAGCAATGTAACTGTAAGGGTGGTCGACAGCGGGGGTTGTGAAGCTACGGCAGTTATCCCCTTCAATTTTACAGGTGTCATTGAAGTCCCTAATTTCTTTACTCCTGACGGAGACAACATGAACGACTTCTGGTATCCTAAAAACCGCGAATTCTTCCCTAACATAGAAGTGAAGATCTATGATCGCTACGGCAGGGTCGTGGCTATCCTGGACCAGGTAACCAAATGGGATGGCACCTATGAAGGCAAGGAGGTCCCCACTGGCGACTATTGGTATGTGGTGCACGCCAACGATAAGGACAAGCAGCAGTATGTTGGGCATTTCACCTTGTACCGGTAGGTAAATTCATGTGAAAGAAAAGGGATTAAACAATCAATCTCAAACCTGCCTGCCGCAGGCAGGCTCAAAAACAAAAACTAGGTTGTTACTCAAGTCGTAATAATTGGAAAGTGGCTCTTTACCGTTATGGTGAAGAGCGATACAAGATACCATCTCATTAATCCTGTTGGGCTCAGTGCTTGGATTTGACTGCAGACCTTGAATATCAAAGGTGTCCGGATTTCGATTCCTGGATTCCCAAGAGGCGGAAACGTTTTGGAATTCCCCGCTACCGCGCGAATCCTTTTGTTTGGTAAGTTACACATCACCCATAATTTGAATATGCCGTTTAAAACCAAGCGATACAATAGTATGGTATGGTGGAAATTCCGGTAGCGCGCTTCTGAAAACCGAACATTTTGGCAACGGAAAGGGCAGCCTAGGCAGAGTCGTAATGCGAGTGAGTAAGCTGCTGTTAAGCCTGCACGGGATTTTTTGATAGCTTTGCAGGAGAAAAGCAATTTTAATTACCTTTAGACTACTGAACTGCATGCATGGCTCTTAGTCCGAAGCGTAGGATTCAATTGTTCCAGATCCTGGTGATTTCGCTATTCTGGGTACTATGTGGGATTCTCCTGGCTATCTACAAATGTGTTACCTACGACCAGGGCGCGGGGCAGTTTATCTTTATGGTGCCCTGGGGATTATCCCTTGGAGAGTACATCCTCATCAACATGCTGGGCCCGCTTATCGGAGGTCCTTTCGGGGGCGCGGTACTGGTGTTCTACATGAATCAGAAATTAAGGGGGAAGAGCTACCTGCATTATCAGTTGGTGAGTGTTAGCTTTTTCTTCCTTGTGATCCTCAGCCTGAATTGCCTTATCTCCTACTTTTTCTATTACGAACAGGCGATCCTTACCAGTGAAACCCCTTTCAAAGAGGCCCTCCGGTTACTTTTCGACCCTTATGCTGTTCGTAATATCCTTACCTGGATGATGATCGCATTCCTTACCCTCCACGGGCTGAGGGTTTCCGAAAAGTATGGCCCCGGCACCTATTTCCGGCTCCTGATCGGCAAATTCCACAACCCCCGGGAAGTGGAACGGATTTTTATGTTCCTGGACCTTACCGATGCAACCACCATTGCCGAACGGCTCGGCCACAGCCGGTTCTTTAGCCTGTTGCAGGAGTTTTATTCGGATATGACGGACCCCATCCTTAATTCCCGGGGACATATTTACCAGTATGTTGGGGATGAAATCAGTGTCTCCTGGCCTGTTTCGGATAAAAGGCCGGGGAATTTGCGTTTTTTGCAATGTTTTTTTGACATCGAACAGGCCATTCATTCGAAGGCATCCAAATATCAGGAGAAGTACGGGTTTGTCCCGGTTTTTAAGGCCGCGCTTCATAGCGGGTCTGTTGTGGTAGGCGAATTGGGGGTGGTAAAACGGGAGATTGTTTATTCGGGCGATATCCTGAACACCACAGCCCGAATTCTGGAACAGTGTAAGCGGCATGAACAGAAACTCATCATTTCACAGGATGTGCTGGATAAAACTATAAATGGGATCGAAAAGGAGTTCCGGCTCCGACCGCTGGGGAATCTGATGCTGAGGGGCAAAAAACGGGCCATCAGCCTTTTTGGGGTCGAAAAAATCGCCGACGCCCTGTACCTGAGTGGTATTAAAAGGCCCGAATTGCCTTCGGCAAGCATACATGCCGGGATTTAATATTGGAGGTAGCAGTATGGCCTTGAACTTCAGGAAAGACTGCATGGGAAAATTAAATTAAAATTTTTAGTTTAGAGGAGAGTTAATAGCGCAGTGAGAAAATTTCCGGCTGGCAGGTTCGGGCAGACTGTCATTTCAGACCTCGGGCCTGCCAGGAAAAAAGGGCGGGCAAATCGTATTAAGAACTTTACATTTCTATGTTAATGAACAGATTCATATTATTATTCGTTTCGGCGGGCCTGCTGGCTATGGCCTGCCAGCCGGGGAAGAAAGAGGCAGCGGAACAACCATTAAACGACCCTGAACCCACCGTTACGGTTTCGGCCGGGCGGGGAGCATATCTCGTAGCCACAATTGGTTGTGCAGATTGTCATTCCCCTAAGATTATGGGGGAACAAGGTCCTATTCCGGATCCTGACCGTCAGTTTTCCGGGCATCCGGAAGGGGAGGTATTACCGCCCTACAACCCTGCGCAGCTACAGGGATATGTACTCTTTAACATGGGACTAACGGCAGCGACAGGCCCCTGGGGCACCACTTTCGCGGCCAATCTCACCCCCGATGAAACCGGCATAGGAAACTGGTCTGAAGCGCAGTTTATCCGGGCAATGAAAGAAGGGCAGTGGAAAGGCCTGGAAGGGACCCGTAAATTATTGCCCCCAATGCCATGGGTGAATTACAGCGAGCTTTCTGATGCCGACCTCAAATCGATCTTTATTTACCTCAGGACCCTGAAACCCGTTAAGAACACGGTACCACTTCATATTCCGCCTGCAGGCTTATAACGGTTCGGCATTCGCGCCGGTCAGCATATACCGGCCTTTTCCGATGCCTTCAACAAAAGGTGCGGGGAAAAGGTTCATTGGTTATCCCACGGAACAAAGTCCTTATTTGCTTCGTTAAAAGATCCAGGGAGCATACCTAATCGGAGGCTGTAACAATTTTACCTGTTAACCGTCTTTTTTATAAACCTTGAAAGACTATGAAAACCAACCGCCGCTTTTTCCGATTGCTGACCCTGCTGTTATTTTTTACCGGCCTTACTTTCATGACCAGCTGGCTGCCATTCCTGCGCGGTATTATGGACGGCCCCTCTTATGAATGGGGTAGCTCGTTCTTCGGGCTGAAGTTTTCCGGCACTGGTACCGATGGAGATTTTTATTATATTTTGATCAATGTGATTGTCGGCCTGCTTTTAATGTACTCTTTCTATTGGATCCGGCAGAGGTGGGTTTTTTACGGTCTCCTGATCTTTTGGTATGGCAGTATGATTGGCAATACCTTTTATGAAGTTTTTTCCGGCCAGGGCTTTATGTTCCACGGTGACACCCTGAACATACACCTGAACCTGGCATATGTGATCCTCCCAATTATGATCCTCGCAGGGTATTTGGCCGGCTATGTAATAATGAAAGACAGGCGAATCAGTTTCCAGGCAGCGTGGACGAGAAAGAACAACTACTGGCTTGCCGCCCTCTTGCTCCCAATCCCTTTCCAGTACTTCCTCCTGAGCGGGGGCGAACCCCACGGGCAAACAGACCAGATAGGGGTGATCCTGGCATTGCTGCAGGTAATTTTTCTTTATAAACCATTTAAGGGATATCGGCTGGTGGAGGGAGGTTGATGGGGGTTGATACGTTGATAGGTTGATTTTAAGACCGCTTTCGGTCAAACTTGACCCCTCCCTCCGCCGGCCGGCTTATACTTGATCTTGAAAATCCGTCATGGCCAGGAGCGCAGAGATTTGGATTTTGGAATTTGAAATTTGGAATTTCCCCGACTTGCTGGCTGCAGGCGGGTTGCTTTGAGCACCCACCTTTGGCCAACAGAACTTGTATTTTCACCTGCCGGCCGCAGGCAGGTTTGCTTTTGAAATTGCTTTTGAATTTTTAAATCCCACCAAACCGGCCCTGTGCAACCATCATGAGATTTCTCACACTCACTTCGTTCGGTTCAAAATGACATTGCTATAGGCGATTCTACAACCCCAGCAGCACCCCGTTTTCAATAATAACCCGGTATTTGTAGCCGGAACCAAAATCCTTGTCTACGGCCACGTCGCCACTAATGGCTATTAAAGTACCTGCCGGTACCAGGGTGTCTGAAGTAATGATAAGGTCATAGGAATCCCTGCTACCATCCTTGAGGTGCAGCCAGTTTCGCTTAAGGATGTCTTGATTTACCTTTACGCATTCCCCTCTGAGCCGTACCTTTTGCCCCGCGTATTTTTCCGGGTTTTCGGTCAATTCGGCTATACTGAGGTAAGCTTCCTCAGCGAATAACTGTGCGGAAGAGATTAAGCGGCCCGGCGGAGAATTGGTGGCCTCGGTTTCCTTATCCTCAGTATCGACAGCGCTGATTCCGGTTGTGGCATGGGCAGCAGGCACCAGTTTGGTAACGAGATAGAGGGTATCAAATACTGTGTTGTGCTCCTTGCTTTCGAATGGAACCCGCATCAAGGATTCCCTGTAAAAATAAATTTCGCCTATATTCACTGACTGTTTCCGTGTCGCGATCCAGAATTTCCGGTCGGCTTCCTGCACCCGGAGATATACGTATTTAGCCACAGGGAGCACCTCCTGTACCACTACCTTGTGCAGCTCCCGGCTAAGGCCGGGTTCCTGGCTGTGGGCCATGACAGTCTTATTTGGAAAGAGCTCGCTTTCACGGGGCCCGAAAATATTACAGGAAACCACTGTTGTGGTTAACAGGATGGCTGTGAAGTATGTTAGGGCATTGTTCATAATTGGTTTGTTATCGAACCATTTACAGGACGGCATGTTCCCTGATCATAGTGTCTAGCAGCTCCGGAGGCATGTTGGTGCGACCTCCTTGCATCAGTTTCCGCATCACCTGATGGCTCACGGTGGCAATAGTTTCCTTGGTATAATTCGTGTCCTGTTCATCATAGAACTGTTCGATCTTCCGGGTAAGGACAATTTTGTATGCGGCCAGGAAAGCCCTTAAAGGAGCGTCGCGGTACCAATCTGTATAGGTTTTCAGTTCTTCCGCGATAATGTTATTCACCTGACCAATGGCCGATACCCTCTTGTCTTTGGTATCTTCCAGCTCGGCGGAAATGGCATCCAGGTCGTAGAAGTTGATGCCAACCAGATCGGCAAGGCCGCTTTTTATATTGCCCGGCAGGGCCAGGTCTATGAGGATGCGTTTTTTTCCGGAGGGAGTAATCTGCCGGATCAGGTGGCGGCAGTTGCTTACTGCACTTATGATCACATCAAAATCGTCGAATTCATTTCGTACCACATACTCCCATTCATATAAGGTGCAGCCGTGCCTTTCGGCCAGGGAAACCGCATTTTCCCGGGTCCGGTTGCTCAGGCTGAGGTTTTCGAAATTAAATTTGGCGTTGTATTTCAGGAGCTGGCGCACGATATCCCCGCTGCCAATCAGCAGGATCTTTTTGGTGGCGGCATTATTGCCCCGAAAGCTTTCACTTACCACCTTGAGGGATTTATAAGCAACCGAAGTGGTTCCGTCTCTGAGTGCAGTTTCGTTGCTGATGCGCTTGTGAGCCCTGAATACGGTTTGCATGGCGCGTTCCAGCAGCGACCCCTGAAGTTTCATCCCAATGCTGCACAGATAAGCCTTTTTAATCTGATGTACGATCTCGGCATCGCCCGTAACCTGTGACGACAGGCCGGAAGAAACCTTTAGCAGGTGCCGCACCGTTGTCCTGGTGTTATCGCTCTGCTTAAAAAGCCTTTTATCCCGCTTTTCCCCCGGACCGGTCAGTGCTATAAAGTAGTCGCAAATCGTTGAGGCCGAAGAGGCAACCGCTTCAAAATAAATTTCCGTGCGGTTACAGGTCACCAGCAACAGCAGACCACTGATATCCGTAAAATTTTCACAGATATTACCTATTATGTCCCCCTTATCCGCATCCGGGATGAAATAGCGTTCCCGCTGTACCACGGTTGCCGTTTCATGGGAAATGCTTATGTATCGTACGGTTTTTTTCATAATCGTTGATTCAAAGGAAACAAACGTTGCGGCGCCGGCCAATGATAAAAATCATACAGGGCACCGCCCCCGGTAACTCATACCTGGGGGGGTTAAAGTTTATTCTTTAAGGGTCCTCATGTAGTTCACAATCAGCCAGCGGTCTTCGTCTTCGGGGATTTTTTTTACAAATTCGGGCATATCATTCCTGCCTACAGTAGTTTTGTAGAAGAGGGCGCCGTCTGATTGGGCCTGGAAATCTGCGGTGGAAAAATCGCCCAGATCCCCTTTCATATCGGCGGCCTTAGGCCCGTCACCATAGCCTTCGGTCCCGTGACAGGACTTGCAATGTTTGGAATAAAGCGATTTCCCTATGGCCATATTTTCTTTATCTGCCGCATCCGTAGGGTTCTTCTTGGTTTGGTATTCCGCAGGGACCACCCATTCTTCCTGAAAGTCGGAGGTGAAGGAGTAGATTCCCAGGCAAAGGAACCCCAAGAGCAAAATGATAATTGAATTTTTCATAATGGATTAATTTTTGGATTTATAAATTTTAAACAGGTTTATAATCAGGAAAATTATGGCACCCCAGATCCCCAGGATCAACAGGTTGGGGACTATCAGTAAAAACAATGGCGTTTTAGACGGGGGTGACCACATGGTCCTTTTATTAAAGGTAGACAGATTTTTAATAGGTTCGCCTAAAGGTGTTTCCATTAGCGCTTTCACGCTGCCATATACATCGCTCTCAACCAGTAACACTTCCAGGGATATAAGGCCGTCCACGCCCGGGATACCTGGTTCAATAGGCACCGAAACAATGCCATCGCTATCCGTCATATAGAATTCCTCTCCGATCCGTAGCGGCCGGAAAAGCCGCTGTACCTGCACCCTCAGGGGCAATTCTTCCAAAGGCTCCCCGCTATAGGCATCCGTTAGGGTGGCGGTAAGTTCTGGAATGCTATCGGCTGTACTGACCACGACGTCGAGCAGAGCTTCCCGGAAACTAATATCCTTTTCGGCAACGGAAAAGTCCGGATGTTCCATGGAAGCAACCCTGTAGGTATAGGTCCCGGAACTATCTGGCTGTATGCTGTTGAGATTTTTTAGTTTAAACAAGGCAATGCCGTCAATATTTGTGCGGGCGTTGCCTTCGGGAACCAGGCTGTCTGCTTCCGGAAGCCTGAAAACCTCAAAATCCAGTCCGGGGGCCCCTACAATCCCTTCCTCCGCCCTGTATTTGGCGGTAATGGTTAAGACGGAATAGGAGGGCATCACTTTGGAGTACCCCACGCTCACCCGTAACCGGTTCTTTTCGTCCTGCCCTGAGACAGCGCAGATGCAGCACAGGAAAACGCTCAGGAAAAGATAACGGTATGTATTGTTGCCTTGTCTCATTTCGCCTTGGTTTTTTCAGGGTGGATGATGCCTCTCTCCTCCGCCGTTTCCTGTATAGGGATAATAGGAAGGTAGCGAACAAGGAGTGTTATGATCAGGAGCGCCATGGCCAGGGTTCCGAAAGTGATGATCCACTCCGGGGCGGTGGGAAAATAATGGTGCCAGGACTCCGGCACTCCCTCTAATGGAAGGAAAGGGTGCAACAGGGTAGGGGTAACGATGAGGTAACGCTTCCACCAGGCCCCAATCACAACGATAAGGCCCATGATAAAAACTGGAAGGGGTTTCCTCCCCCTGGGAAACACCAGTACCAGGATAGGCACTACCAGCCCCCCTATGATAACCAGCCAGAACATAGGGGCATACTCCCCTATGAAAAGGGACTCCAGGTGTACCGCCTCATCCACTGGATTCTTATAGGCGGGTACCAGGTATTCGTTTACGTTAAAATACAGGTATACCAGGCAGAGGAGCACCAGCAGCCTGCCCATCCTATCGAAATGCATGTCGGTAATATAGTTTTCAAGCCGGTATACCCGCCGCAGGATATACATGATGGTGATAACTGCTCCCGCCCCTGCCACAAAGGCGCCGGCGATAAAATACGGCCCGAAGTTAGTGCTGTCCCAACCGGGCCTGAAGGTGGTGGCGAAAAGCCAGGCCGTTACGGTATGGATGCCGAAAGCAACCGGGATAATAAGCACCGATAGCATACGGATTGCCCGGTTAAAACGCCGCTTCTGTTCGGGGTTCCCCGTCCAGTTCAGGGCGAGCCGACCATACCATTTACTGGCTTTGGGTTGTTTGGCATAATATTTTTTCAGGATGGCGAAATCCGGCAGTAAGGGGTAATAGAGCAGCAAAAGGCTGATGACAAGGTAGGTGGAGATAACTATAACGTCCCATATAATGGGCGATTGAAGCCGCCCGTAAATAAACAGGTAATACAGGCGTTCGGGCCTGCCCATATCGATGATGATGGTGAGTCCGGCCATAATGATGGCGGCCACGGCGATAATTTCTGAAATCCGGGTTATGGGGGTGCTCCAGTGCGCCCCGGTCAGGCGGAGGATGGCGGTTATGAGAGAGCCCACCAGGCTGATGGCCACAAAGAATACAAAATTGGAAATATAGACCCCCCATAGGGCGTAATCGCGCATGCCGGTGATAATCAGCCCTTCCGTCAGTTGCTGCCAGTAAGCGATGAGCGAAGCCAGGATCACCAATCCCAGGAAGGCCAGCCAGGCAATACCGTATTTATTGAATTTCCGAGGGGCCAGTTCAGCTATATGTCGGTTCAGGGTTTCCATGCTATTCAGGGATATCTACCGATTTATATGGAGTGTAATTTTCCAGGCCTTCCTCAAAATCCACCAGGCGGTCGGAAGGCGGCAGGTAATACACGCTGGGCTCTGTGCCCATGTTTTCCAACATGCGATAACCCGCCTTTTCCTCCAGCAAGGTGCTGAGGCGAAAGGTTTCGTCCCCGTTGGTAACGGAGTCTTCATAGGCGTCCCCGAAAAAGAAGACCCCGTTGGGGCAGGCCGATACACAATGCGGCAGTTCTTCCTTCGCGATCATATGCGGACAGAAATCGCATTTATCAACGGTCCCTATTTTGCTGGGTGCTCCCGCGTAGTCAGGGCTGTATTCCATATGGTCGAGGTGGAGGTTTATTTCGGTCGTATCGCCCTGGGCGGGATCTTCCCAGTTAAAGACCCTGGTAGAGTAGGGGCAAGCCGCCATGCAGAAACGACAGCCTATGCAACGGTCGCTGTCTATAAGCACAAGCCCGTCTTCGCGTTTAAAGGTGGCATCAACCGGGCATACCTTTACACAAGGCGGCTTGTCGCAATGCATGCAGAGCGTAGGCTGCCAGTAGGGCGCTGTTTGTTCAGATTCCTGCATCTTATAGACTTTAATCCAGGCGTTCTCCCCTGTGATAAAGTGCGATTTGTTGCAGGAACTAATACAATTCTTCGCATTCTTGCAGCGGGCCAGGTCTACCACCATAACAAATTTCCGGTTGGGAAAGCCCCGGCGTACATCATAATTATCGCCCTTGAGGTCCGGCACTTCCTCCACTTCGGAAACGGGAACCTGTATCATGGTGCCATCGGCCGCCATCAGTTCCATGGTTTCCTCCTTCGCGGTCGGGTCACTGCAGCTGTTAAAAGCCCTCAGGGCGCCACTTGCCACGGCGCCAAGGAGGCCTATTTTAAGGCCTTTGTCTATAAAGTCGCGTCTTGTATTGTTGTTGTCTTCTTTCATACGGAGGATATTATTCTTTCTTAAGCCAGCTCAGCAGGGTCTTATTAGAGACGTTTTTCTTTACAACCTTCGCGCCCCTGGCCGCCTTTCTTTTTACACGCACCACGGTACCGTCAGATTTCAGGAAGGTTTCGTAGGTATCGTCGTCTTCCAGAACTTCCTTTACAGCCGGGGATTTAGTATTTCCCTGCCCCAGGTAAGGGATCAGGAAGCCCCCCAGCAGCAATGGCAGGAGGCCCCTCCTTGTTAATTGTTTCCCTTTTTCCTCGTTGTCTTTCATACTATGGCCATAGTTTTTAAAAGTTATACTTCCTCGTGATATTGAAGCCAATCAGGAAATCCCCCTTGAAAAAGTCGTTTTGATTGAACATATAGTTCTTTTGTGGGACGATGCCGTTCTGATTGGAAATAAAAAGCTGGAAGGCGTGGCCGGAGGTTGCGAACTCGGCCCCTATACTGAAGCCGGGTTCGGGGTCTGTATCCAGGCTACGCCCGCCCAGGTGGTGGATAAAAGGATGGCTGTAGTCGACCATGATAGAGGTCTGCGGGCTGATCTTGTACCGCGCCCCGGCGGCCAGGGCCACTACATCGTTTCTCATCCGGGATTCCACTAGGTTGTAATGGGATACGCTGGGGGCGACCTGCATGGAAAAATTCCGGGTGATCCTCCGGGCTATGATCAGCTGATTAAAGAAGGAATAGCGGTGCTGCCTGAGACTGAAATTCTCCTTCCTCCTGGCGTCGATCGTAAAGTTGCCGTAGTAGGAAACACTTACCGGCATTTTGCCCGAGCGGGTCTGCCGCAGCAGGCCTGCTTTCCAGTTAAAATCCTGCAGCCTGTCGAACTTGGTGGTTCCGTAACCGATGGTAAGCCGGTCATGGATGGCATAGGAGGCCCCTATCCGGATGTTGGCAGGCGCCCATATGCCTGCAAGGTCGTTGGTGCCTCCGTTGATAAGCCCGAACCTGTGCGACATCTGTATCTCCAGGGTGTTTTTAGGGAAGAGGATGTTGGTTGGGTTGTCTATGATAAACGAACTTTCGAAGGCAGGGCGTTCCGGCCTTTCCGCAACAACCGAATCCTGTGCTTCTTCCTCCTGGGCGATTAGCACCGGGGAAGCGAGCAGGAAGGAGGCAAAGAGCAGGCTAGCTATTTTCATAATATTCGGTCTGTTAGTTATTCTCTGCGCCACGGTCTATCCAGCTTTTTATTAATGCGATCTCTGCGGGACTCATCGTAAAGCCCACATCAAAGGGATGGTCATTACCCGGAAGCCGCTGAAAGAAAATACTCCCTTCGGCGTCACCGGCCGTAACAAATGCCGGCACCAGGGCATTGTAAGCGTTCCCAACCCGCAGGTCGGGGACCTGGATGGCACCGTTATGGCAGGCCGTGCATTCCTTTCCGCTTCTGGAGAAAAGGGGTTCTATATCTTCCGAGAAAGAAATTTCCTGGTCTGTAGGGATCTCGGGAATTTCCGCTTCCGGCAACACCTCGTCATAGTAGCACGAATAAGCTCCGAGGCAAAGCCCTATGGTCAGCACTATTTTTATTGGAGTACGCATTCTTTGTCGTTTAAATGAACTACCGGTGTTGGCGCAGGCCGTTCTTTCCTTTTTTCAGGGCAGGCTTTCCAGGGCTTCTATGGAGTTTTGCAACAGGGCTTTGGTATAGTTCGGGTTATGTACTCCCTGGCTCCTGTCTTCTATCAGGGTGATATAGTTCCATGTGGCCTGGGCTACCTGTGGAGTATAAATCCCGGGCACTGCGGCGTCCGTATCGGTTATGGCACCGGCGGCGAGCAGCAGTTCCTTCAGGGTGGCGAGGTCGCTTGTAAAACCGGCGACTTCAGACGGCGGACCATTGGTATGGCAGGTGATACAGGTATTTTCAGTGGGGATCCAGGTATGGCCTCCGTCGCTGCCATCGGTAGTTTCGCCCATATGGCAGGCGATACAGGAAGACCCCTGCCTGTGCGCTGCAGAACCTACGCCCGGATAGCCAGCGGAACCGGCGATATTCGCACCCATAATGCCTTCCAGCATGGTGGATTGCGGGCCGTGGTGGGGCCCGAAGCGCGAAGAGGTAATTTCATAATCGGCGGTAGGGCCGGGGATCTCGTAATCATTCCTGGGTTGGTGACAGTTCACGCAAAGGTTGCTTCTGCCCAGTTCGTCTGAATTGTTCCGAATATCGATCTGTACGGAGGGGTCTAAAAAGAGGTCCACCGCCTGCAGGCTCCGTACGGCATAGTCGTTCCCATCGTTCGCAAAATCGAAGGAGCGGTGACTGTCATGGCAGCCGGTGCAGGTTATGGGGTTGGATACGGCATAGCCCTCAGGATTAGCCGTCGCGAAGCCAAGGGAATCTATATAGAGGTTCGACATAAAGTCTATAAACCCTTCATTGCTGTGGCAGCGTGCGCAAGTGGCGTTGGTACCCCGGGCCCAGGAAGAGCCGGTGGAATGACGCGAATCGGCATATGCCATTTCAATGGGTTCCCGGTGCGCTACGGAATGGCAACTCACACAGGAGGTGGTGCCGTCTACTCCATCTGCCCCGTCAAGGCCGTCGAGTCCGTCAATACCGTCCATCCCGGGCGGGCCGGGAATAGGATCACTGGTACAGCCCATAAACAATAAGCCCGATGTTATCAGCATCAGGTAGCCCAGTTTTTTGATAGTTTTCATAATGATCAGTTATTTATCCCACTGATAAATCTACTAATCCAATTCTGTTAATATTATGATAATTATCATGTTAGGGACTGTATGTGAAGGTGTCGGGATAACAAAATGTTTGGTCAGTCGGATTGATTTGTATGCCCGGGTCTGTGCAATATTGATGGAATCTCTCACCCTCACTGCGATCGGTTCGAAATGACATAGCCATGTTAAGACATCACAATACAATCGTACAGGAACGGGGGAGTAGATATAATCAATGGGCGGCTACGATGCGTTCTTTTAAGCGTTTTAACATGGCCTGTCTTGAAGCAATCTTCCCTATGGCATTATAGGTTCTTCCCATATCTCCTATTAAATAGTTTTCCATCCCCGGAGTTCGTAAAATCCGTTCATAATCCGCGGTGATATTACGATGGTCTTTAATGGAAGCAACTTTGTTATAAAACGCCTGCAGGTCTTCTTCATGTATTACCAAATCCCCCGTGGTTTCTGTCATATAGCCTTCCGGTAAGGTGTACATCAAGGGTTCAAATTGATTTTCAACAAATCGGGTTATTGAACTTAAAGATTGTTCTATCAAAACAAAATCGGCATAGTATTGCGAAAGATCCTTTAAGACTTCCGTTTCCCTGAAATTGTTAAACGAACCCATGGACTTGGCCGATTCGAAGGTTGTTGCATAATTGGTGGGATTAACCGAATAAAACAAGGGTTCAACATACATCCCGAATTTTTCAATCCCCATTGTTCTGTATGGGTTTCTTACATAGGTTAACAACGTGTCTAAATAGACTATTCGCTGAGTGTGGAATTTATTATAATACCGTAGTTTTTCATCATCCTTCTCCAGATCCAGGAGGACATTTTCGAAGAAGTTGCCCTCCTCCCTTTTTGCCTTCCGCTCTTCATTCCAGGTATTAATTTGCAATGCAATCAGAATACCTATAACCACAAGCACGATTTCGCCAATGGCGTACATCAGGTATTTGCCCAACTTGTTTTCTGTAAGCAATCCCAGCCTGATCTTTCTAAAGAATGGTATCATTGGTTATTGGTTGGTTTGAGGATATCGCTGAATATCAAATGCAAAATAGTGTTTTAAAAGGTTGATTTGTTGATGCGTTGATAAGTTGATTTGCCAGCCCGCCGAAACCTTGGCGTAGGAGGGTTGATTTGTTGATTTGGATTCCAAGGTTTGCTTTCTGATATTCCCGAACATGCACTTGGACATGATCTTGAAAAGCCGTCATGGCGAGGAACGCAGTGACGAGGCCATCTCATTAATGTTGCCGGGATCAGTGAGATTACTTCGTCATCCCGCTTCCGCGGGATTCCTAGTAAAGACGGTGAAGTTGCCTGGGAAAGTATGAACGCTGAGTACATAATAATTTGTATTTTCACTGAATGACAAAAAAATCTTCTTATCCGCTCGCCATTTTTATGCTCTTTTATATGCTCGCAGGAGGGGTCCATGTTTCCAATGCACAGGAAGAAAAAATCAGCGTGCTTATAGTTAGTGGGGGGCATGAGTTTGAGCAACAGCAGTTTTATCAAATTTTTAATTCGATCGCTTCCATAACCTACGATACGCTCGTACAGCCACGGGCCAATGAGGTTATAGCCTCGCCGGAGATACAGCGGTACGATGTACTGGTATTTTATGATATGTTTGATTCTATTACCCCCGCACAACAGGAAGCCTATGTAGACCTGCTGAAAAAAGGCACTTCTATGATCTTCCTGCATCATTCCCTGGTATCCTATCAAAACTGGCCGGAGTTTAAAAAGATTGTCGGCGGACAGTACCATACAAAGCCCGTGGTAGTGAAAGGCGATACCCTGAATGGCTATGTTGAGCACGGGGTAACAATTCCCGTAAAAGTGGAGGAAAGCAAGCATCCTGTGACCAGGGGTATTACGGATTTTGAGATCGTTGATGAAGTGTATGGCGATGTTGAAATACTGCCACAGGTAAAACCCTTGCTCAGCACAACACATCCCAAAAGCATGCGTTACCTGGCCTGGATCAATCAGTACGAAAATTCAAAAGTCATTTATATACAATCGGGACATGATACCACCGCATATTCTAACCCGAATTACCGGAAATTGATACGGCAGGCCATTGAATGGTCTGGCGGACAGTCAAAAAAATAAGCGAAGATAGTAGCCGGTTTAGCAGGGATCAGGCAGATCGCTGGAAATCCAAAGGAATTTATTGTAAAGACCATAGGTTGATGCGTTGATAGGTTGATGTGCCTGCCCGAATGCGTCAGCTTGCTGGCTGCAGGCGGCTTGATTTGAGTACGCCACTTTAGCCGACAGAAATTAAACCCGCCTACGGCCCGCCAAGTCGGGGACCCAGGCAGGCTTGCACTTGCTTTTGATCTTGAAAGCCGTTTTCCTTTTGAATTTTATCAGAACGGATATCCGATAGCGAAATTTAGCACCAGGTTATTGCTCCCGCCATCAATAAACGGGATGCGGGTACGCTCGCCTTCGGGTAAATAAGGGATCTGAAGGGGGGAGGCCAGGTCAAAACGGAGCACAAAACTCTGTATGTCTATCCGTAGGCCAAAGCCCACCCCAATGCCCAATTGCCGTGCCCAGTCGGATCCGAATTTGCCCTCAGCCAACAGACGTTCGTTAAATTCCCGGCTTTCCTGGGACTCGTCTTCGGGGATCTCCATTTCGCCTGTCAGCCAAACATTGCCGGCATCGGCAAAGAAAGCGCCTTTTACATAAGACCAGATTGGAAAACGGTACTCCAGGTTAGCCTCCAGGCGCAGGTTACCCGATTGGTCGAAAAAAGAAGAGAGCCCTTCTTCCTCCGCCCCGAAACTCCCGGGGCCCAATGCCCTGATCTGGAAGGCACGTACGCTGTATGGCCCTCCCGAAAAAAACTGCTTTACGAAGGGCAGGGTGGTGGAATTTCCGTAAGGGATTCCCAGGCCCCCATAGAGCCTGGCTACCAGTGCCTGTTCTTTCCCCCATTTCAAATAATACCTGAGATCGAGATCAGCTTTGGCATATTGGGCATATTCCAGGCCAAAAACCTGGTCTTTGCCGCCACTCAGCAAGTTCAGGAGGTTACCCGCGATATCCCAGTTGGTGGAAATAAAAACCGGATGGTCCTTGTTTTCATCCACCAATTCGTTATAGGTATAGGTATAGTTAAGGCCGGCAATAAACTGCTGTTCGAAACTCCTTCTTAAAAATGGATTCTTGTTTAAAATGGTATCGAATTCGGCTGTTGTGTTCGACAGGTTTACATAGTTAATACTCAAAGGATTCAGTTCATGGTACACAAAGCGGTTGGTATTCCAGGTATAGCCGAAGGAAGCGTTTGCCGAGGCAAGTGTATACAGTTTACTACGCTTCAGGAGATCGCCTCCCAAACCTATCCTGGTTTTTGGCACGGCATATTTAAACATGCCGGGGGAAAGGGGTACCAGTCTTGGGAGGAGCAATTCCCCCTTCAAGCCCCCGGCAATGCCAGTGAGGTTGTTATCCTTGCCGCCGGAAAGCTGGGCTTCGTAAGCAAAATCCCCGGTAACGCTCAGCGTTTCGCCACCCCTGAAAAGATTGCGGTTGCTATAGGTAAGCGCCACCCCCGGCCCGGCGAAGCCGTTGGATTTGGTGATGGCCTGTAACTCGGCCCGGACGGAACGTTTGTTAAGGGGCGAAAGATAGATGTCTGCATTCAGGGAGCCCGTGCCGTCTGCAGCCGTAGTGTCGGTTTCGCTAAACCGGATATTCACAAACTTATAGCTTCCGATAGCTGAAAGCCGGTTGCTCGTAAGCCGGGCAGTTTCCGCGTTGTATCGCTGCCCTTCTTCAAAAAGGATGTAGGGTGCCAGCCGTTCCGGCTTAAAATATTCCTCGTCCTGAACAAAATAGATCCCGCCTGCATTTTTACCCGTGAAGGTGAAGGTGGTGTCCACATCTATTGAATAATTCGGATATACCGTGATGGAATCTATGACATAGGGAATAACAGCCCTCCCCGGGGTCCCCCTCTTTAAGCGCAGGAACAGGTCGAACCTTTTGTTATCATAGCGGTTGGTGTCGGCCTCAAAAATTAAAAAGTCCGGATTAAAATTATAGTAGCCAATACGTTTCAACTCATGGTCTATCCGTTCCCGCTCGAATTTCATCAGGTCCAGGTCAAAACGCTCTCCCGGCTTAATGGCTGTTTCCCCCAGAGTGCTTTCAATGTCATCGTACAAGGGCAGGGAATCCCGGTCCAGTATCAGCTTTTCCAGGGTATAGGGCCTGGTAAGCTCCGTATGGTACAGAACTTCCGCGTACATCTGGCTGCTATCGATTTCGGAGGTCACCTTACTGTAAAAATGTCCGCGGTTATCCAGGCGGTTGCGCAGCAGTTCTTCAACTTCTCCTACATCTACATCGGAAAAGTACACGGGCTCTTCCCCAAACTTTTTATTTAACCATCTGTACAGGAAGAAGGGTTTTTCCTTTTGGGCTTTGTAGTGGTAATAGAGGCCGGGGCGCATACCCAGGATTCTTGAATTCGGCCGGGGATACAACAAGGTCTGCAACTCGCGTTTCACTTCTTTGGCATTGTCTACGCCTTTTTCGGCCGTGGTCTCAATTTCCGCACCTGTATACAATGCCTCATCTTCCGGGATAAATTTACCTACCCCGCAGGCGCTCAGGAGTACTGCTAAGAGTAGTAAATAATATTTTCCGGATGCACGCCGCTTTTTCAAAATACTGCTACTGATTATTTTCTTCCGTTTTTTCTTTGTCGTCTTTGTCCTCTTCTTCCTTTAAGGGGTTGAACAGTTCGCTGAATTCATTAAACTCCCGGTTAAAGATCAGGGCCACCCCGGTAATGATCAGCTGGCCGTCTATAATGTTTTCATATTCGCTTTTCCTGAAACCCCGCAAGCGGAACCGCCCGTTTTCAGTTAACAGGTACTCCAGGCTCACGTTCCCGATAATGGGCGTTTCTTCCTGGCCGGGCGTGGCGCTGCCTTCCACATCTACCGCGCTGCCCGCCGTTACGATCAGGCGGTCGTCGAACAATTTCTTTTTCGCGTTAATATTAAGTTGGGTCCTGTCCTGTGGTGTTTCGCCCTGGTAATCCGTAAAACTGTCAAAGTCAAAATCCACCTCAAAACCACTATCCCCAAAAACCTGCTCTGAAAAGGCATTCAGCTCTCCGGACAATACCTTGTTCACGTTATCCCTGGCAATGGCCGCGGTACCCCCTGCGCTGCCGTCGCTCCCGGAATCAGGATAGAAACGGTTGAGGGCCAGCAGGGAAAATACCTGTTTGTTGAGTTCGGCCTCCTGCTGATTGAGCTGTTGAACCCTGCTGTAAACTGCTCCCCCGAGGCTGCCCTGTTCGGCTTCCGGCATATCCAGATCGAAGGAGATTTCGGGTTCCAGGAGGGCGCCATCAACATTCAGGTAAACCAGAAAGGGAAGTACCTGCCTGTACTGGCCCGCCGCAATGCTGCCCTGCCCGGAGGTTACGGACGCCATCAGGGGGGCGGCGGATGCCTCCACCGAATACGATGCCGTTACATCTAATTTGGCATCCATCGGATCGCCCTGCCAGGTGATAGTGCTGCCCGGGTTGATTTCGAACCTTCTGTTGACCAGGTTGTAAAGGCTGGTTTCGTAATGGCCCGATTGGAGATCGTACCTTCCCGAAAGATTGATCCTTCCATTGGGTTCGATATTCAGGTTTAGGGCGGCATTACCGGAAACCATCAGGTTATCCCCGCTGCGCCTGTCGATGATAATGCGGAATTTCGCATCTTCGGCTATAGCCAAAACGGCCCTGACATCCACCCCTTTCATCACAAACGCCTCTTCCTGATCGCTTCGGGTAAGGATAGCATCTGGATTTTCGCGGTTTACAAAGATAACCACCCCTTCCCTTTCCTGTACTTCCATTTGGTTTTCGGGTACTGCATAGGTAATGTCGGTCTGCTCTCCAAACCCAAGCGAACCTTCGATTCTCGGTATGTTCAGATCACCTTTAAGCGTCAGGTCGGCATCCAGGCTGGCATTCCCATAGAACAACTTATTATCTTCCTCCGTGGAGTTCAACACCTGGAAATTTTCTGCATGGATATTCAGGTCAAAAAACGGATTCAGTAATTCCTGCGTCAATACGGAACCATCCATTGTTAAAGTGCTGCCGTTTTCATCGGAAATCTCAAAATCCCTGAGGGTGATGCCATCCGTATCTATATCCAGGTATTCTCCGGAAATCTGAAAGCCGGCATTCAGGCGAGCTACCGTGAAACCTGCCTCATGGAAATTCAGGGTGCCCTGGTATTCGGGTGACACGGTGGTTCCCGATACTGCGATCTTTCCGGAAAGATACCCCTGCGACTCCTTGATCTCCGCATTGCTGAACGCTTCTATCATGGCGAGTTCCAGTCGGTTAATCGCGAGATCCAGGTTTAAGAGCGCGCCCGATTCCGAGGCGGTATAAGCGCCCTCTAACTCCAGTTCTGCACCGCCGTCTTCCAACACCAGATCAAAACCGTAGCCTGATCCGCCTTCAGAAGTCCCGTTAAAGGAAAGATTTCCCAGGGGATGCTGCATCAGTTGAAAATCTGCTATGCCGAAATTAGCAACCATGCCGGGGGCACCAAACGGATCTTCGATAATCAGTTCGCCGTTTACCGACCCTGCCGCCAGAGCCTCATCAGGATTCAGCAAACTCAACAAGGCCTGCAGCCTAAAGTTTTCGAAGCTGATCCCCAGATGCTCCCCATCGACCCCTGGAAATGCATGACCCACCCGAAGCCGCTGCCCGTTCCTGCTCAGTTCGAAGTTTTCGAATGCCAGCCGGCCAGACGAAATGGAAATGAGGTTATTTTCCTGAATTGCCCAGGTTTTGGAATTTAAAATTAATGAATCGGGCCTGACATGCAAAAAAATTGAATCCCCGGCAACCTTCAATCCGGAGGCAATATGCATGATATCTTCCTGCCCGTCAGAAGAATTCAGGTCCAACAACAGCTCCCTGTTCCTGAGATTGCCCGTAAGGACGGTTTTCTTCATTTGTACGGGTCCAGCCCTCATCGCCTGTATCCCGGCATTAAAACTCAGATCAGTGGCACTGCCGTTCAGACGGATATGCAAACTATCCACAACACTGCCCTTGTATTCGGCGGACGGAACGTCTAAAGCGGCTGTTATATTTTGAGCGGAGGCATCATATTCGGCCTGAAAAACAATGGAATCCAGCCTGTCTATCTCCCTGAAAAAAACTTCAGTTAAAACAGGGGTAGGGGTTAGTTTGAAATGCATTGCGAGCTTAACAGTGTCTGCATTGGAAATGCTATCGGAAACCTCCCCGAAATAGTTCCTGAATTGCTTCCTTAAAGCCATTTGAATGCCTTTTGGTGACGAATTAGATTTTAATTCCCCCTTCAGGAAATCACTGTCGATCGTGATGTCCGTTCTAACGGAATCGATTTCCGAGGAAAACCTCAGATCACCCGTCTGATATTGGTTGTTATCGTAAACCGCCACCCCATTCAGTAAATGGCCGTTTAGGGTATAGTCGCTTGTGCTGCCAACATAATCTGCCCTGAGGTCAAGCGCCACCCTGATATCTTCCTTCGTAAGTCCAAGTGCCTGAAGGTTTGCCCCGATCACCTCCAGGTCGAGATTTACTATTGGGTGCAGGGAATCCAGGTAAACCTCGGTCTTCGCAAGCAAATTAAGATTTTCATCCTCGAATCTTAAACGGGCGTTCCCCCGGCCATCAACCATATTAGCCCGGAGTTCGAGTTTCGAAAAATCATAATTGTCGAATTCCAGCTGAGTGAAGTCGGCAACAATATCGGCATCCAGAGTCCCCATATCCTTACCGATTGCCCAAAAATCCATAGTGAAGCCAAGAGGGCCCAGGCGGTTGTTGTGAAGTAACTTATCCAGCATCAGGCTATCCGCTACGGCAGTTCCCCGGATCCGGATTTCATCCCGGGTTTGAAAACTGCCGGTTACCAAAAGCTTGCCTGAGGAAGTATGGAGATGTATATCGGCATTCAGGCTATCGGCCCTGCCCGAAAGCTCTCCACTGGCCCTGATGGTGCGGGGAATGGCAATCCCCAGCACTTCTTCATCAACAAAATAACGAACATCATTGCTGCCGGTTGCAATCCGGATATCATTTAGTACAAATCGCATGGAATCCATGTTGGTTACGTTCATAATACGGCCCCGGACTGATAAGGAGGTACTGTCTCCCCATGCGATCCGGACGGAGTTTAAGCTAATGTCCCCGAGACTGCCTTCGGCATCCAGGCTTGCATGTACGGGCTTACCGGAAGCCTTGCGAAGGGCTTCGTTTTGGGCGAGGCCGGGCAAGAGGGTGAAGGCTTCCTGCAATGCCAGTTCAATATCCGGAAACCGAAGTTGTACTCTGGCTTTTTCCGGGGCCTCCAGCAATTCCTGAAAAGAATCGAACCCAAGCGCAATACTACCTTCCACATGGCTTGAATCGGTCTGTATGTCAATCTCAGACAGTCTGGCTGAAGTAGCGTCCAGGCTGGCATCAAAGGACATGTTTGTTAGCCGGAAGCCGCCAACTTCCAGAAAGGACAACCGGTTCAAATTCAAGCTGCCGTGTTCGGGGCGGTATGCAAGGTCGCTGGCATGCATCGCGAGGGCAGACAAACCGAAATCATCAGGATTGAAACCGCCCTGTCGGGGGGGTGCATCTCCTGCCCTATAATGTACTGTGTTATTCTCAAGTTCAATAGTGCGCGCAAGGATATTATAGGCAGGCCAGGAGAAGGGGACCTTAGCGGGAGGAGGGGCATTAGAATCGCGGATTTCGGCATCCTGCCCTGGAAGTTGCAGTCGAACGCCGGAATTTTTAAGGGCGAACCTGTCGACTGTAAGCTCATTCATTGGCAACTTAGCTTCCCCCTGTTCCAGGATAAATTCACCGATATTAAAATTTGCTTTCACACTGTCGGGCACGGAATGATAATGCACTATCACCTTATTCAGGTTTAATTGGTCGATCCTCAGGATGGGCAATTGAGCGGTAGCCGCGTCCGGTTCCCGGGAGGGCTTGTTTTGAACGAATGAAATATTACTTTTGGAAACATCGATGTTCGCGATTTCAAATAGCGTGGCTTCCAGATCCGTGGTCCGCATATCCAGGTTCAACTCCCCCAGCCTGATCGTACTCGTAATTCCCGAGAAGCCGTCATCATAAAGGATTACAAAATCCGACAATTCGGCAGAACCAAGCGAAAATGTAAAAGGGTCAGAGTTGGATGTGTTGGCAGTCGTATCCAGAGGGCTTAAGGCCTTCAGCAGAAATTCGAAGTTGAATTCCAGGGAATCATCAGGGCGCGAAATGTTTGCACGCAGTCGGTCCCATTGTACTGATTCCAGGTCGAGCTCGTTTTCCAACAGCAATGGTGCTATCCCCAGTCTGGCTTTCAGGGTTTTGGAATAGAGCAGGGTATCTCCCTGTTTATCCTCCAGATACAGTCCTTCCAGGACAAAATTCCCAGAAAAATCTATAAAGAGCCTTTCTATAGCGACTTCCGTATTCGTTTTACCGGAAATATAATCCACCACCCGGTTAACGATGATATTTTGTCCCCACGGACTGCGGATAAAAAGCAAGAGCACGACAAACAACAACAACAGGCCCAGGATGCCACGGGCAGCCCATCTTACTGTTCTATTTTTGCGATTTGCCATACTAGGGGAATAACGGCCCTAAGTTCGGCAGACTTATGCGTAATAAAGGGCTGTCAGGAAACTTTTATTGACTTATTTGTTGGTTGAAGGTTTAGTTCCGGGTTCCGGGTTCCGGGTTTATCCCTGATTTGGTTGACCGGTTATTGTAAATTATTTTATCGTTAAATGAGGTAATCACTGGTCTTTACTACCAATTTAAAACCCATGTATTTAAGGGGGGCGCTAATGCCCGCCCCACTTAAAATTAAGCTTTCAGGCAGCAATAAACAAGCAGGGATTGGGGTTCAAGGTTTAAAGTTCAAGGTCCAGTTCCCGCTTCCGGGTTCAGGTTTCCGGGATTGGCCATCCCTGATTTGCGTTCACCGGTTATAGTAACTTATTTTATCGCTAAATGAGGTAATCACTGGTCTTTATTACCAATTTAAAACCCAGGTAGTTAAGGGGAGCGCTAATGCCCGCCCCACTTAATGTTAAGCTTTCAGGCCGCAATAAACAAGCTGGGATTGGGGTTCAATGTTTAAAGTTCTAGATTCAAGCTTGGCGTTCCGGGTTTTGGACTCAGGGTTAAAGATTCCAGGTTTCGTACCTGGTAACTCGTACTGGTTACGCTGGCTACTGCTCCTGCTGCCGAGTACTTTAAACTGGTTCCGGGTTCAAAGTTCAAAGAAACGTTTCGCAATTTTAAGGATTTCTTAGAACGTTAGTGTTCCAGTATTACAAGCGAAAAAGTTACAATAGGAAATTAAGGGGGGGCAGGCCCCCTCCCCACAAACAATATAAACCATTTGGCTGCAGGAAACAAGCAGTCCTGGGTTCAGTGTTCAATGTTCAAGGTTTTGTTCCGGATTCAATGTTCAAAGTTAAAGGATGCCAACATCTACTACCTACTGTTCACCCATTTCGTACTTCGAAACTTGCCTTTTTGGAAGGAACCGGGGAATTATTGTAAATTCATGCCCGTCTATATCGGATCAATCCATGATGAACCTGCGGATTATTTTTGTCTTTACAATTGGAGTGATGACCTCCTGCAACTCTGGCAGTAAGCAGAAAAAGGAAGAAAAATCCTATGCGGCCGAAGTTATTCCCAAAGTGGTTACCGCCGATATCGAGGCTGGAATTAAAGCCAATATCGATAAAAAGGTAGATGAAGGGATGGGGTACTTTCAAATGAAAACAGACGACCGGGAATTGAAACTGCAATTGGTGAGGGTGCATACGGAATACCTGGCCAATCTTGGGCCCCGGCGCCATTTCGCATGTGTGGACCTGGCGGATATTAGTGGCGATGTATACGATGTGGATTTTTTCCTGGAAGGGGATCCGGGAAATATGACGATAACCGAAACCACCCTGCACAAACTAAACGGGAAACCTTTTTACACATGGAAACAACGGGAAGACAAAACCTGGTATCGGGTGCCGATGGAAAAGGCATCATCCGATCTGCTCGGGGTCATAGAAGGGGAAGACCGGTTTGAGTTCCGTTATGAGGTTACACTGCCAGAAATGAAGGACCCGGGCAGGATTTGGATTCCCGTTCCGCGAAGCGACCGCTTTCAATCCGTGACACTGGTATCGCTTGCCGCACCCGTAGAACACAGGATGCTGGAAGAAGTGGCGCACGGGAATACCATTTTGTACATGGAACTTTCCCCTGTACACAGCGGGAAGAAAGTTGTACTTACCTATGATGTGGATAGACAGGAGAAAATGCCATATACGGAAGGGGGCTCCCCCGAAAAATACCTGGACGCCAATTTATTAATGCCGGTGGGCGACCGATTCACGATGCTGGCGGATTCCATCATCGGAGAAAAACACAAGGAAGGGACCCTTATGCAGGCACGGGCGCTATACGATTATATCATAGACAATATGCGCTATATGAAATGGGGGGACTATGGTAAAGGGGATGCAGTATACGCCTGCGATGCCCTCACAGGGAATTGTACGGAGTTCCATTCACTATTTATTTCCCTGGCGAGATCTGCGGGAATTCCTTCACGATTTGCCATAGGAGCTTCCATACCATCCGAACGGGATGAAGGAGGGATCGACGGTTATCACTGCTGGGCAGAATTTTATGCGGAAGGTAAGTGGTGGCCTGTGGATATCAGCGAAGCCAACAAATATACAGCCCTTGCTACTTACTACTTTGGCCGGCATCCGGCCAACCGAATCGAATTCAGCCGGGGTCGCGACCTTCAGATAGAACCCGGTCCGCGTTCCGGACCGATCAACTTTCTCGCCTACCCCGTGATGGAAGTTGGTGGCAGACCGGTGCTTACCGAAACATTTTTTTCATTCAGCCGTAAAAGTGGCCGGGAAAGCTTGAAAGATATGGGAAGCTTATCCGGATATTGAATCTTTGGGGTGTTCCTCCCCTTCAGGATGCTCCCCTTCGGAATGCTCTTCCCCTTCGGGATGTTCTTCCGCTTCGGGGTGTTCTTCCGCTTCAGGATGCTCCTCCTGCACCTCAGACTGTTCCGTGTTTTCTCCTTTTGGTTGGTCCCGGCATGAGCTTATGGCCCCTGCTGCCAGGAAGCTGCACAGGAGAATTAATAAGGAAAGGAATTTGAGTTCTTTAATGGTGTTCATCATATAAGGGTTTATTAATTAATGTTTTAAGTAGATAAACTTATCAGCGCAATTGAACATCTAAATATACAAATATTCCCGTTAACCGGTTCCATATCAAATCTTTGCTTGCCTGATCCCGCTTCTTATCATATATTCAAAACGTCAGGGTAAACCATGTTTCAACATCCGGTTGGGAGATAACGCTCAGCGTTCCGCCATGGCGGTGCATGATCTGTTTGGAAAGGCTTAACCCGATTCCCGTGCCTCCGGTTTTGGTGGTGAAAAAAGGCACGAAGATTTCCTCTTTCAGTTCCGGTGAGATACCCGGTCCGTTATCCGCTACCCGGATAAACTTCCGGCCCTGGGCATTAGTGGCGGCTGTGATTTTTACCCGGCCATTCTCCCGGCCTTCAAGGGCCTGGAGCGCGTTTTTCCCCAGATTGACCAACACCTGGGAAACCTGCTTTTCATCTATGTACAACTCAAGGCCGGGCGGGTTGGTTTCCGCTTTAAAATCAACAGGCCTTCCTTTGCTATGCTGGTCCATGATCAGTATAAAACGCTCAAGTAACTTTTTGGCCGGTACCAATGCCTTATCCGGTGGCGGCAGGTTAAGGAAACTGCGGTACGATTGCACAAATTGCATAAGGTCGCCCCCCTGCGCCTTAATGACCTCGAGCCCCTTAACCGTATTTTCAATCTGGCTTTGGCTGAAATCACCCGGGGAAACATACCCGCTTTCCGCTTTGTAGTATTTTAAAATAGATTCGGAAATGGAGGTAATGGGGGTTATGGTATTCATAATTTCATGCGTCAGCACCCGGATCAGCCGTACCCAGGAATCCGTTTCCTTCTCATCGAGCTCCTGGTGGATATCCTGAACCGTAACCAGGAGCAGTGAATTTCTTTCAAGCGTGAGGGAGCTTGCCTTTAATGCCAGCTGTTTTTTCTCGCGTTCGTTGGAGAGCTGAAAGAGTTTGCGGTCAAAAGGCTGGAGTTCGGCAAAGATTTTATATAATTCCTGGTCCACCTGGGCCAGTTGCTTGATGTGGTTCAGGGGTTTATAATTGAAAAGCTTTTCGAGGGTTGGATTGGAAAAGAGGATATGACCCTTCTTATCGTAGGTCATAATACCAATATTGGCCTGCTTTAAAATTTGCTGGTAATACTGTTCCCGGATCTGAAGCTGAAGGTGTACTTCCTGTATCAACCCGTTAACCCGGTTCAGGCTGCGGTTTAATTCCTTGAAGGATTCTATGGACACCTTTTCGGGAAAGCGCAGCGTAAAATCCTCATTCCGGATGGCATCGAAAAAATAAGCGATCTTTCGGTTGGTACTGTTGATGTAAGAAATCAGAGAAAACACCTGCACTGTCATCAAAAAGCCGGCTGCTGCCAGCGTGAGGTACCACGCATTCACTACCGCAAAAGCCAGGCCAATGGCGGTGAGGGCAATAATTATTACCCGGAAGATCATCTGCGTATAAAAATTCCGGCTGGCCATCAGGGACGCAACTTTTTCATTTTGTTATACAGTGTTTGCCTCGAAATGCCCAATTGATCTGCGGCGGCTGTATAATTTCCGTCGTTTTGATCCAGGGCATTGCTGATCATCCGCCACTCCATTTCTTCAAGGGTACCGGTACCGGATTCCATATTTAACGAGGGCTTCATATTCAAAGGAAAATCATCGGCTTTCAGGATGTTGCCCTCCGATAAAATTACCGCCCTTTCTATCGCATGCAGCAACTCCCTTACATTTCCCGGCCAGCTATATGCTAATAATTTCTCCTGTCCAGCCTGGTTGATGCGTAAGCCGGGCTTCCCATATTTAGCAGTAAATCGGTTGAGATAAAAATCGGTAAGCAGCAGGATATCTTCCCCCCGATCCCGTAAGGGGGGCACTTCTATGCGGATGGTATTGATCCGGTACAGCAGGTCTTCTCGGAAGAGTCCCTCAGTTACCATTTTATCTAAATTTACATTGGTTGCGCAAATCAGGCGGATGTCTACGCTGATGTCCTTGTTGGATCCTACCCTCACAATCATCTTGTTCTGTATGGCCGAGAGCAGTTTGGCCTGGGCATTGAGTGATAGGTTGCCGATTTCATCGAGGAAGAGGGTGCCCCCGTTCGCTGCTTCAAATTTACCCGCCCGGTGCTCCCTGGCATCAGTAAAGGATCCTTTTATATGTCCGAAAAGTTCACTTTCAAACAGGTTTTCGGAAATAGACCCCATATCAACCGAAATAAAAACCTCGTTTTTACGGGCAGAACTATTGTGCAGTTCCCTGGCAATGAGCTCCTTACCGGTACCATTTTCCCCCGTAATCAGCACGTTTACATCGGTTTTTGAAACTTTTTGCACCATGCCCAGTACCTCATTCAGAGCCCGGGAATTCCCGATGATAAAATTCCTGTTGGCATTTATAAGCTGCTTCAGATAGCCTTCTTTCTGTTTCAGCTTGTTGATCTCTTTCCGGGAAGCGCGCAATTCGTATGCCGCCTTTACGGTGGCCAGCAGTTTATCATTGTTCCAGGGTTTCAGTACAAAGTCTGTGGCACCTTCCTTCAGCGCCTTAACGGCCAGGTCGATAACCCCGTATGCCGTCATCATGATAACTGCTATCTCCGGGGCTTTTTTACGGATCTCCCGCAACCAGTACATCCCTTCATTCCCTGTATTAACCCCGGCAGAGAAATTCATATCCAGCAGTACAAGGTCGTATTCCGCCAACTCGCGAAAGGTGGAAATCTGATTGGGGTTAGAGATGGTGGTCACGGTTTTATACTCAAACTGCAAGAGGATCTCCAGGGCGCTCAGCACGCTCTTGTTATCATCAACCACCAAAATTTTGGCATCTAACATGGTATCAGTTCATAAGGCAGCCTAAAGCTACAACTTGTAACCATCAATCCAAATAAGGTGTCAAAATAATTGACAATATCTGTACAACAATTTTACATATCATTTTAACAGAAATTTTAATAACTTCATAAATAGCTGAAATAAAGCACTTTAAGTATGTGGCACAAGAATAGTATATAAATTGGCATACCGAACCAATATGAAGCTTAGCAATAAATTTATACTCCTCTTTCTGCTGCTGGCGTACCACCGGGCTCCCGCCCAGGAACCATGGACCCTTGACGACTGTGTGGCCTACGCCCTGGAGCATAATTTACAATTGAACGACTTTGAATATACCACCGAATCAAACAGGGAAAGTTACCGGCAGTCGTTCCGTGATTTGTTGCCCGCTATCAATGCCAATTCAAATTATAATATCCGTTTCGGGAGATCTGTTGACCCCAACGACAATAGCATCATCACCACAGATTTTTTCTCCAATAACTATACGCTGGACGCCAGCGTCGACCTCTTTAACGGTTTTCAGAAACTGAACGCCATTAAGGCTGCAAAATTTCTGTACAAGGCCACCCAGGAAGAAACCATGCAGCAGAAATACCTGCTGGCTTTCAGGGTCATGCAGGCTTTCTACGATATCCGGTTCGTTGAGGGGCTGGTTGCCATTTCGAAGGAACAACTGGAAGTTTCCAAAGCCAATTATAATCTCGTGAACAAACAAATAGAACTCGGCTTAAAGGCGGGTGCCGATTTATATGAGGCAAGGTCGCTGTTGCTTACAGACGAGCTGAATGTTACCAGAAGCGAAAACAGGCTGGTAGCGGCTAAACTGAGCCTTATGCAGGAAATGAACCTCCAGGACAGCGATGACATAAATATTGAGGCTGCCATTCCGGAGCAAACCGACGGTGCAATAGTAACATCCGATTCCCTCTATGCCGAAGCCAGAAATTTCATTCCCATTATTAAAGCCCGGGAGCTGCAGGTTAAATCGGCCAAAAAACAACTGGCCGCAACACGGGGCGCCCTATACCCTTCCCTGGCTTTGTTCGGGGGGTACGGAACCGGATATTATGAAACCACAAGAGACAGCCTCGGGATTACCATCCCTTTCCGGGATCAACTCAGAGACAATACCTTCCAGTTCGTTGGGCTTAACCTGGAAATCCCTATCAGCAATGGCTGGTCCGGGCGTTCCAGGGTGAAACAGCAGAAAATAGAATACCAGCGGGCCCAGAACAACCTCGATATCCAGGAACAAGAACTTTATCAGACTATTCAGACCCTGGTACAGGACTATATGGCCCTGAAGGTAGAATACGAACAAACCACTCAGACCGTGGAAGCGCAGGACCTTGCTTTTACCATCGCCCAGAAGCGGTATGAAAAAGGATTGATCAACGCCCTGGAGCTGTTTACAGCCAAGAATTTGTTTGCCAGCTCACAGAACGAGAAACTGCAGGTGCGTTTACGCCTCGAAATCAACAAAAGTACACTCGATTTCTACCGTGGCCTGCCGGTATTTAATATTAACCCGTTAGCAACACCATAAATGGATATTCAACTCGAAAAGAAAAAAGGTTTACGCCCAAGGCACTATGGGTATATAGCCCTTGGCCTTTTGCTGATTTTTGTCGCCTACCAATTGTTATTTGCCACTACGGTTTCCACTTTCAGGACGGAAAAGGAAAAGCTTTCCATTGCTGAGGTAACCCATGGCAAATTTGATGATTACATCACCATTAATGGTAATGTGGCCCCGATTACCACCATTTATATGGACGCTTACGAAGGCGGCAGGGTGGCCGAAAAACTTATTGAAGAGGGCGCGATGGTTAAAGAAGGCGACATTATTCTGAAACTGGAGAACATCAACCTCTATGAGCAGATTTTACAGAGCGAAAGCAACCTGGCATTGAAACAGAACGACCTACGATCTACCATGCTGAATTTCGACACCAGACAGGTAGAAGGGCGTAAGGCCCTGGCCACTGCCAGTACCGAGTTGCAAAAGCTGAAGCGGAATTATGAGCAGAATCAAGCGCTTTTTGAAGATGAGCTTATTTCAAAGGAGGTATACCTGACATCCAAAGAGAATTTTGAATTGTCTGAAAAACAGTACGAAATTGTAAAACAGCAAACCGAACACGATGATGAGCTGAGGGAAACCTCCCTAAGCAGCCTGGACGCCGATTTACAAAGGATGCAGAAAACACTGGGCATGGTTTACCAAAGGCTCGATCATTTGAATGTGCGTGCCCCTGCCGATGGGCAGCTTGGGTTCCTCGACGCCGAAATAGGTCAGAATATAGCCCAGGGCGAACGTATCGGGCAGATCAATGTCCTGACCGATTATAAGATTGAGGCCAATATTGATGAACATTATATAGACAGGGTTATCCGCGATTTAACGGCTGTTTTGGAACGGAATAATGAAGAGTACCCTTTGCGGTTACGGAAGGTATATCCCGAAGTTCGCAACGGAAGGTTTAAGGTAGATCTTGTATTTAGCGAAGCCAGACCAGAAACCATCCGTACCGGACAGAGCTACAATATTAAATTACAATTGGGGGAATCCAGCGAGGCATTGCTGCTTCCAAAGGGCAGTTTTTTCCAGAGCACCGGTGGCCAATGGATTTTTGTCCTCGGCCCTGATGGGGAGGAAGCGCTGAAACGAAATATCCGGATAGGTAAACAGAATTCACGGTACTACGAGGTCCTGGAAGGACTGGAGGCAGGAGAAAAAGTAATCACCTCCAATTACGACAGTTTTGGGACATCCGAGAAAATTGTATTGCGATAATCAAAATGTGTCACAAAGAGTAAACGGAACAGTCATTAAAATAACAGCTTAAATCAGTCAAGAAATGATAAAAATCAAGAATTTAAAAAAGAGCTTTCGTACCGAGGAAGTAGAAACCCTCGCCCTTCACAATGTAGACCTTAAGGTGGAAGATGGCGAGTTTGTCGCCGTTATGGGGCCTTCGGGATGCGGGAAATCAACTTTATTGAACATTATCGGTATGCTCGACAATCCTACGGAGGGCAGCTACAAATTCGCCGGCCATGAAGTGGGCGGGCTTAAGGAACGCCAGCGTACCCAACTGAGGAAAGGCAATCTGGGTTTTGTTTTCCAGAGCTTCAACCTTATAGACGAACTTACCGTGTATGAAAACGTGGAGTTGCCGCTGATCTACCTGAAGATGAGCAAAGGGGAGCGAAAGGAAAAAGTAATGGCCGTACTGGAACGGATGAAAATCGCACACCGCGCGAAACACTTCCCCCAGCAGCTTTCCGGGGGCCAGCAGCAAAGGGTGGCAATCTCCCGCGCGGTGGTCACCAATCCCAAGCTCATCCTGGCGGATGAACCTACGGGTAACCTCGACTCAAAAAACGGCCTTGAAGTAATGAACCTGCTCACCGAACTGAACAAGGAGGGCACTACCATCGTCATGGTTACACACTCCGACCACGATTCTCATTTTGCCCATAGGATAGTAAATCTTTTTGACGGGCAGATTGTAACCGAAAGCCAGAATATGCCCTTCGAAGTTGTTGGAAGTACGAAGTAAGAGTAGGCAGTATTTGGAAATATCAAGGACGAAGGATGATAACCAGAACTTTGCGTTAACCTTGAACCCGGAACCCGGAACTGAATATTGAACGTTGAACCTTGAACCATCATGATCAGAAACTATATCAAAATTGCCTGGAGGAACTTACTAAAGAATAAGGGGTATTCTGCCATTAATATCGGAGGGCTTGCCCTGGGGATGGCTGTAACCCTGGTTATCGGACTTTGGATGGAAGATGAACTCTCCTACAATGACTATTTCAGCGGGCGGGACCGGATTGCTCAGGTCTTTCAATCCCAGACCTTTAACGGGGAAACCGGAACGGGTCCGGCCATCCCGAGACCCCTCGAAATGGCACTCAGGGAAGGATACGCTGATAATTTCAGTTACCTGGTGATGTCTTCCTGGAACAATGCGCAATACCTCAATTATAAGGAGAAGAGACTTTCTCGCTCCGGCAACTTCATGCAGCGGGAGGCCCCGGAACTCCTGGACCTGAAGATATTAAAAGGGGAGAAGGACGGGCTGCGCGACATAAACTCGATCATGATCTCTCAAGCTACCGCCCATGCCATTTTTGGCGAAGAGGAACCCATCGGCAAAGTCATTAAAGTGAACAGTGCATACGATATGATGGTGACCGGGGTTTATGAAGACATCCCGGTGAACAACTCTTTCAACGACCTTGAGTTCATCATGCCCTGGGATAAATATACCACTACCCGCGAATGGGTGCGGGAGGCTGAGGATAATTGGGGTAATAATTCCTTTCAGTTGTTCGTCCAAATCCCGGCAAACTCCAGCATGGATGAGGTGACGGCAGTAATCAGGGACGTAAAGAAAAATTTGAACGAAGACACCGTAGAATTTAACCCGCAGTTGTTCCTGTTCCCAATGCAAGACTGGTATTTAAAGGGGAATTTTGTAAACGGAATGCAGGTTGGCGGAAGGATCAAATACGTATGGCTCTTCGGGATTATCGGTGTTTTTGTACTCTTGCTGGCCTGTATCAATTTTATGAACCTGAGCACCGCCAGGTCAGAAAAAAGGGCCAAGGAGGTGGGCATCAGGAAATCCATAGGATCCCAAAGGAAGCAACTGATCAATCAATTTCTCAGTGAATCCTTTCTGGTCGTTTCCCTGGCCTATGTGCTGGCGTTGTTGATTGTACTCCTAACTCTGGATTATTTTAATGATCTGGCCAGGAAAGAAATTTCTTTTCCCTGGGACAGTCCGACATTTTGGATTATTTCCTTGGTTTTTGTTGCCTTCACCGCCATGCTTGCAGGCAGCTACCCGGCGCTTTACCTGTCGTCTTTTCGTCCTGTTGACGTCTTAAAGGGGACCTTCCGTGGTGGCAGGTATTCCGGAACGCCCAGGAAAATCCTGGTAGTTGTACAGTTTACGGTTTCCGTTGCCTTTATTATCGGCACGGTGGTGGTGATGCAGCAAATCAACCATGCAAAGAACCGGCCCGTGGGATATGACAAGGAAGGGCTGATTCAGATTCCTACCATGAGCCAGGATTTTGACGGCAAATTTGAACTGATGCACGACGAATTCATGGCTTCCGGTGCCGCTGTGGAAATGTCAACTTCGAGTGCACCTACTACCGATATTTGGTCTAACCGGAGCGGTTTTAACTGGGAAGGCAAGCCGGAAGGCTTCCAGGAAGACCTGGCCTGGACCGAAGTATCTCCGGAATATGCCAGAACCCTGGGGTTGAAGATCTTACAGGGCAGGGATTTCTCCAGGGAATTTGCATCCGATTCCAATGCAGTCCTCATTAACGAAACCGCCTTAAAATATATGGGTTTAAGCAATCCGATAGGCATGCTCATAAAGGATGACGATGAGGAGAACCCCGAAGAACCCCTGAAAATTATTGGTGTAGTGGAGGACATGATTGCACAGTCGCCCTACGAGCCCGTCAAACAGGGGGTATATGTGTTTGATAAGTATGGGAACAACAGCTATTACAACCTTCGACTGAACCCTGAACAGAGCGCCAGCCAAAACCTGGCCGTTATAGAAGGGGTCTTCAGGGAGCATTTCCCTGACATCCCTTTTCAGTATGATTTTGTGGATCAGGAATACGGCGAAAAATTTGCATCGGAAGAACGGATTGGCAGCCTCGCCGCCATTTTTACGGCCTTCGCTATTTTCATAAGCTGCCTGGGGCTGTTTGGCCTTACCTCATTCGTCGCTGAGCAGCGAACCAAGGAAATAGGGGTGAGGAAAGTCCTCGGGGCCTCTGTATTTAATGTATGGAACATGCTTTCCAAAGACTTTATCAAACTGGTCACAATTTCCTGCTTTATCGCCGTCCCCATCGCTTATTATGTGATGAACGGCTGGTTGCAGGATTATCCGTACAGGGTGATCCTCTCCTGGTGGAATTTTGCCCTTGCCATAGTAGGAGCCCTGTTGATTACGCTCCTTACTGTGAGTTTTCAGGCCATTAAGGCAGCGAATGCCAATCCTGTAAAAAGCCTGAGAACTGAATGAAATACAATTAACAATAAACAATTGCAAAGTACGAAGTAGAGAAACCTTGAACCTTGAACCTTGAACCTGAGAGTCATGTATAAAAACTATTTCAAAATCGCCTGGAGGAATTTACTGAATAACAAAGGGTATTCTGCCATAAATATTGGCGGGCTTGCGCTCGGCATCGCAGCCTGTGTGCTCATTTTGCAATACGTCGCCTTTGAATTGAGCTATGAGGACTTTCATACAGACAAAGACCGGATCTACAGGGTACAACAGGACCGCTATGACAACGGAATGCTAACCACCCGCTGGGCTGCCGGGGCGTATGCCGTGGGAAATGATTTCAAGGAAGCCATCCCTGAAATTGAAGACTTCGCTAAACTGATTAGTACCAGGGATGTCGTTATTGAAAAAGGCAATGAGATCCTGAAAATAGACGAGGTATTCTATTCGAGTGAAGCCTTTTTCCAAATATTTTCCTATCCGCTTAAAGCCGGGGATCCGGCGACAATATTCAAGGAACCCTATACTGCAGCCCTTTCCGAATCAACCGCGCTCAAAATTTTTGGCAGTACCGAGGTTCTGGGCAGGTCCCTGAAGCTGGGGAAAGACATTTACCGCATTAGCGGGGTGTATGAAGATATGCCTGTGAATACCCAGTTGCATCCAAACATCCTGTTGTCCTACATCACCTACAGGGAAAGGGTATTGGCCGATAACGATCAGGATCCCGAAGCCGATATGGATACATGGTGGCTTTCAGATGGCTGCCTCACCTACCTGAAACTCAGGGAAGGGGTTTCGCCAGAGCTTGTGGAGTCGAAATTTTTACCGGTGGTAGAAGAAAAGACAGGGGAAGATTTACGCACGTATAACAGCAGCGTCGTATACAATTTACAGCCGCTGAGCGAGATACACCTGTATTCCAACTTTATGATGGAACCTGGTCCGACAGGCGACGGCAATACCGTTTTCCTGCTTTTGGGAGTAGCCCTCTTTATTGTCGTCCTTGCCTGGGTAAACTACATTAACCTGGCCACGGCCCGTGCCATTCAGCGTGCCAAGGAAGTGGGGATACGTAAAACCGTAGGTTCCCAACGCAGGCAACTGGTGTTGCAGTTTTGTGGGGAGTCTTTCATGTTCAATGCGCTGGCACTGTTTCTGGCCCTGTGCATTACCGCTGTGGCCATTCCGTTTTTTAACCAGGTGTCCGGACAGGTGCTTTCGTTGCGATTCCTGCTGGATAGCGGTTTCTGGGGCAGTCTCGCGATCCTGTTTATCCTTGGGGTATTATTTTCCGGATCCTACCCAGCCCTCGTATTATCCCGATTCAGACCGGTGGAGGTTCTAAAAGGTAATATGATTAGTACGCCTCAGGGTTCCATGTTGCGGAAAGGACTGGTGGTTTTTCAGTTCGCCGCTTCCCTGTTTTTATTAATTGGCACACTCACGGTGTATCAGCAAATTCAATATATGCGGAAGCAATCGCTGGGACTTCACATAGAACAAAATCTGATAGTGGCCCCTCCTGTGGTCACGGATTCTACATATTCCACCCAGATGAGGGCTTTTAAGGAAAGCCTTATGCAACATCCGGCAATAAGCAGTGTGGCCACGGCCACTACTATCCCGGGGCAACCAGTGGATTGGAATGCCGGAGGGATCCGATTGGTTACGGAAGAAGAATCGGCAGCCAAGCAATACAGGATAATAGGGGTCGATTATGATTATATTGATCAATTTGGGCTTCGGTTGATTGCCGGCCGGGCGTTTTCAGAAGAATTCGGCAACGATGAGGCGTCTGTGATTTTTAACAGGGCCGGACTTCACCAACTGGGCTTTCGAAACCCTGAGGAAGCCATCGGAAAAGAAATAGAATTTTGGGGACAACAATTTACCATAGTAGGGGTTTCTGAGAATTTTAACCAGGAGTCGCTGCGGCTTCCTTATGAGCCCCTTATCTTCAGATTGATCCCGGATCTGAATGGCTATTTTGCAGTTAAACACAGTACCGCCGACATCAGCGGGACAATAGAGACCATAAGGCGGGAGTGGGAGCAATTTTTCCCGGGAAATACTTACGAATATTTTTTCCTCGACGATCATTTCAACCAGCAGTATAATGCGGATCAGCGATTTGGAAAGGTATTCGGACTGTTTACCTGTCTGGCCATACTGGTAGCTTGCCTCGGCCTTTTCGGACTGGCATCGTTTACCACCTTACAACGAACCAAGGAAATCGGGATCCGTAAAGTCCTGGGGGCCTCCGTTCCGGGTATCTTAAAACTCCTGTACAGGGAATTTGCGATCTTATTAGGAATCGCATTCCTGGTTGCCATTCCTTTCGCCTGGTTTGGCCTGGAGAGCTGGCTCGAGAATTACGCTTTTCGTATCAAATTGCACTGGACGTTTTTTATGTTTCCGTTCATAGCTATTGGTATTATCGCATGGCTCACGGTAAGCTACCAGAGTTTAAAGGCTTCCCTGGCAAATCCTGTAAAAAGCCTGAGAACGGATTGAAATTCAATTAACAATTATCAATAAACAGTGAACAATTATCTATTAACCAGAAAAAGAGCAACCTTAATCAAACATGCTCAAAACATAAACCTTGAACCTTGAACCTAAGCGTCATGATCAGAAACTATATCAAAATCGCCTGGAGGAACCTTAGCAAACACAAACTGCAGAGCGGAATCAATATCCTGGGGCTTACGGTGGGCATTGCCAGTTGCCTCGCCATTTTGATTTTTGTGCTTGCCCAAACAGGGTACGACACCGAATTCAGCGAGGCCGACTCAATTTATCGCCTGCGCACCAAGATCAAGCATCAGGACAGCAATACCCCGGATTCGGACCTCCCTTCCGCAAGTCCGCCAATCGCTTTCGCCCTGAAGGAAGATTTCCCGGAGGTAGAGGAAGTATGCCGGATTGCATATATCAATCAATTTGATTCGCCCATCCGCCTGGCCGAGCTTACTGAAAGCCATTATGCACAGCGGGGCTACCTGGCTGATTCCACATTTTTCAAATTGTTTGACTATCCCATTCTGGAAGGCACGGTGAAGGGTGCGCTTGATGCGCCCCAGGCTATTGTCCTTTCCGCCACCCTGGCGAGACGCCTTTTCGGCAGGGAACCTGCCCTGCACAAAACCCTGGTCCTCGGAACAGGGGAGGACGCGAGCCAGAAGACCGTTACGGCTGTATTTGACGATAGCTTTGCGAAGACCCACCTGAATCCCAATTATATCATCAGTATGAATACACCGGGCCTGGGCGAATTCGTCACGAACAACCAGAATTACGCGACCCAGAATTTTATCTTCAGCTATGTGAAACTAAGGGAGGGGGCAAAGGCCCGGAGCCTCGAACAAAAACTGCCTGAATTTCTCCAGAGGAGAGGCGCCAAAGACCTGGCGGATGTAGGTTTTGAAAAAACACTTTTGTTACAGCCCATACAGGACATTCACCTGTATTCTGAGGGTATTGGGCCACAACTCGATACGATTTCCGATATCGGTTTTCTGCGGGTCCTCCTGATGCTGGCTACAGCTATCCTGCTGGTTGCCTGCATTAATTATATAAACCTGAAAACGGCCTTTGCAAATAAAAGGGCCAAGGAAATCGGCATGAGGAAGGTCGTTGGTGCCGGCAAAAGCTCCCTGGCCTATCAGTTCCTGGGAGAATCCCTTCTTATTACCACCGCCGCGGTCTTGCTAAGCATTCCCCTGACCTTACTTCTTATGCCTTTAATAAATGAATTCGGACAAACGCAACTTGGCCTTGCCGATGTAATCAATGCCCGGGTACTGTTAAGTCTGGCCGGCCTGGCTGTCATTACCGGCTTAATAGCGGGCACCTACCCGGCCCTTGTCCTGGCTGCCGTTAAACCTATAAGCGCCCTGCAAGGCTCCTCGGGAAATATCAGTCCGGGCAGTGGTAATTTCCGCAAAGCGCTGGTAATTTTCCAGTTTGGCATGTCGGCCTTCCTGATTGTTGCAGTTATTGTGGTCCTCCAGCAACTGCGCTACGGTCAAAACCTGAACCTGGGCTATGAGAAAGACAATCTTATAGCCATCCGCCTTGGGACCAATGAGGTCTCCGGCCAGTTTGACGCTTTGCGCGAAGAGTTTGCCACTATTGCCGGGGTTACATCAGTGGCCGGCAGCAATAACTATCCCTCCCAAACGGTTTTCGGGGATTTCGGCGGCCATCTACCGGGAACCGATCCGACGAAAGCCACCCTTATCCATTATAGCGGAACAACACCTGGCTATTTGGAAACCGTGGGGATGCGCTTAATCGTCGGGCGGGATTTCAGGTCGGGCGACAGCACCCAGACCATTGTTAACCAGGCCAGCCTGAATGCCCTTAATATCCCTTTGGAAAATGCCCTTGCGATCACGATAGTAAATACCTATGAAGGCCAAAGTCAGTATTTTCAGATTATAGGAGTAGTGGAGGATTTCCATTATGCCCCGCTTACAGAGAAAATAGCCCCAATTGCCCTTTTTAATGAAAGCCGTCCGGGGTGGTTGGTACTTAAGGTGGCAACCGATGATTACCAGGGCTTGCTGGAAACGCTCGAAAGCCATTGGCGGGGTTTTACTTCCGAAACTCCATTT
>CAYSVQ010000098.1:0-9266 GCA_964434565.1 uncultured Flavobacteriaceae bacterium
GCATTGAAACTCTTTTATTTTGCCTGGATAATAACGCAGTATCATCCCTTTGGAGGTCGGCGAATGAAGCCCATAACACTGGCACAGAGGATTTGTTAATGGCGGCCTTTTTAAAAACCTACTACGATTGGACACATAATAAAAGCCTGTGCCTTGGCCTGGAACGCATGGGCCGGACACTTTATGACTCCCCTATTGATATATCGGAAACTATAGGGTGGTTTACCTCTTTTTACCCAATAAACCTTCATTGGGAACCGAAGTACAATTGGGGAGAACAAATTAAATCCGTGAAGGAGCAACTAAGGGGAATCCCTAATGGCGGAGTGGGCTATGGCCTGCTTAGATACCTGAACAGTGACGAGCAAATCAGGAACAACTTATGTGGGGAGCCGCAAATTGTCTTTAATTATCTCGGTGTTAGGCAGGCACCTGAAAGTAATTCGGGAATCTCATTAGATTTCCTCACGGAAGGAAGCAGGCACCCACTCAGTGAGCGCACATACGCCTTTGAAGTAAATTTGTATATCATGAATGGGATGCTGCATATAAACTGGAGTTATCCCACCAATGCCTTCCGGCGGCCTACCATGGAAGCTTTGGGAGAACAATTTGTAAACAATATCGGCGCCGTGATCAGCCATTGTCTCCAATCAGAAGATGCAGGCTATACTCCATCCGATTTTCCCGAAGCCAACATCAGTCAGGACGACCTGGATACCCTCTTGCGTAACCTTTAGAGCCTATGGAAGCTGTGAAACCGCCTAAGATCGAAGCAATATACCCCCTGAACTATATGCAGCAGGGCTTATTGTTCCATCATTTATCAGGCAGGGAAGATGAAGGTTTACTGCATGTTCAAGGTACGTTGCATGGTCCTGCAAACATAAAGAGACTTGAACTGGCATGGAACGAAACCATAAAAAGGCATGCAGTATTACGATCTACGGTACATTGGGAGAACCTGGAAAAGCCAGTCCGTATTGTTCATCCCACCAAAACGATCAGGATACATTTTACTGACTGGACTGACCTGGCCATAGAAGCCATCGATGAACGCCTGGCCAGTCTTAAAAAGTCACTGCGTCAGTCGGGACCGGCGTTTCAGGAAGGGCCTTTGCTTCAGGTTCATCTGATCGCTATCAGCAGTAACCATTATATATTGTTATGGCCTACCCACCATCTTTTACTCGACGGCTGGTCTTCGCAGATTATCCTGACAGAGGTACTGGAGCGATACAACGCCCGGGAAGCGGGCAAAGAAATGGAACTCCCTCTTTTACCCACTTATGAGGAATACCTTGCAGCAGTCAGGAAAACAGCAGAGCCGGCAGCCAGGCAATTCTGGTCAGAATACTTAAAAGGGATACACCCCTCCTGCCTGATTGATCCCACTTATAAGGGGCAAGGCACTTCGGTGATCAGCAAAGTTATGCTCTCAGAATCGAATACCAGCGACCTTAAAAAATTAGCCAGCGAACTGAAAATCACGTTGAACACCATTGTTCAGGGTGCATGGGCCATTGTACTCAGCAAGCTTTTCGCTACCGTGAATGTGGCTTTCGGAATTACAGTGTCCGGACGTGCCGCTGATTTGGACAATATGCATTTATTGTCGGGCATGTTTATGAACGTACATCCTTTCAGGATCAGCATGGACATAAAACAAACGATTCCTGAATGGTTAACCGGCATACAAAAAAAGCAGCTTGAAGCCAGGCGATTTGAACATCTGGCTGCTGAGGAGCTGGTGTCATATGGTGAACGGCCAGCCGGGCAAGCACTATTTGACACCCTTCTGGTATTTGAAAATTACCCCAATCTGAAGCTGACAAAAGGCGCATTGCAAGTAAGTGATTTTACCAGCGGCTTAACCTCTACATACCCGTTAACGCTGGCGGTGATTCCCGGCAGCGTAATTGAATTTGCCCTCTCCGTAAAACCCAATACCCTCACCGAAAGGCAGAGAACGGCTGTATTGGCCTCGTTAATAAGTATCCTGCAGTTACTATCCGGGAAGCAACTCATGAATATGGATGAAATCATTAAGCTGAAAGTAGGCTTGGATCCCCTCCCGGGTACGAATACCGAAAGCACTCAAAAAAGCCTAAGCGATCCTCCTGCTCCCCCACGTAATAAAATCGAACTCCGCCTTTTGAAAATTTGGGAATCCACTTTCGGAAAAACCGGAATAGGCATTCACGATAACTATTTTAATATGGGAGGTAAATCCTTATTGGCTGTGAGAATGTTCAGCCTCATAAATAAGGAATTCCAGAGTAGAATATTGCCGACAGCTATCCTGGAAAACCCCACAATTGCAAGCCTGGCGAGCCTGCTGGAAGCCAGGTCCGATACTGAATCCTGCACTTTTAAGAACTTAGTACCAATCCGGGCCCATGGAACCAGGCCTCCACTTTTCTGTTTACATGCAGGGGGTGGCCATGTTTTCTTTTATAAACCTTTGGCCGACCTTATAGATACAAACAGGCCGGTCTACGCCATTCAGCCATCCGGAATTTATAGCGGAGAACCCATGCATCCGAATATTGAGACCATGTCCGCGGAGTATGTAGATCAGATTATCAGCCTGAACCCTGTGGGGCCATATAACCTGCTCGCCTATTGTTTCAGTACGGCCGTAGGCCTGGAAATGGTTAGGCTGTTCAGCATGAAAGGCCTGCAAGCCAATCTTATAATTATGGATAGTTTTGTAAATCAGGAAGCTATCAAGAAAACGAAACTTGGAATGCGCATTGCCGCCTTTTTAAAACGTTTATGGAAGAATCCTTTAAATTCGGTAAAAATTATGTTAGAAGACAGATACAACACCTATTTAAAACCACGTTGGTATCTGGCTTTTGGTAATGACAACCAGAAAAATACGACCAGGGTTGGTTTGCACCTTGTTAAGTTATATAATATGTACGATTGGCCTGAATTTGACGGTGACATAACTCTGGTACTCACTCCCAAAATAGATGAATCCTTTAACCGGGAAACGATAAATTCCTGGAAATCAATTATTAATAAAAATGTCAGGGTGGTTTATACAAAAGGCAACCATCGAACCTTATTCGATCATCCGGACGTAATTATGGCTGCAGAAACCATTGAAAAATGTTGCCTGTAAAGGATTGCAGCAGAACCCTGTCCTGTTGGCCCAGTCCTTAAACCAACATAAGAACTGTAGTTTTATGTTGCCTGCGGCGATTTAATCATTATATATAGTCAAAAAAATGTCAGCCACTGCAGTATTTATGGATTTACCCTTTCCGGGAAATATTCATGTTTGGCTCGTAAATCCAGCGGTTGACCATACTGAGTTAAACTTATACTTACACTTGTTGTCCCCTTCCGAAAAGGCCAAAGCCGCCAGGTTTCGATTTGAGGAAGACAGATGCAGATTTATTGTGGGAAGGGCGGTCTTACGAAAGCTTTCCTCCCAATACCTGGGTTGTAAAGCAAACGAGGTGCTCTTTGGCTACAACCAGTTTGGCAAACCTTATTACAAGAATTCCACCTTGCTTAAATTTAATCTGTCGCACTCAGATAAACTTGCGGTTATAGGGTTTAGCTTAAATCTTGAAATTGGCATAGACATTGAAAAGATTAATTCAGAATATGATTTTGCAGATATAGCCCAAACTGTTTTCGGCCGGAATGAACTTCTAATGCTTAAGAAGCTTGGCCCCAGTGACCGTATTGCCAGGTTTTATGAACTCTGGACAAGAAAGGAAGCTTTTATCAAAGGTGTCGGATATGGATTATCATCTTCAATTAGATTAACTAAAATCTCTGTATTGTCAGACCGGGTTGAAACGGTGAGTAAAGATGCTGCGGACGAGAATAAATATATACAATCATGGTGTATTGAATCCTTTGATCCGTCGCCATCATACCGGGCGGCTGTTGCCGTAAACGGAAAAATTGAAGGTGTTACGGTAACCACATGGAATAACAAAATATTCTAATCCGTTTATCTTCCGCCAGGTAAACCTTAGCAGGCCAGGCAATCCTTGCATTCCTCCATTCTCCCCTTTGGTTTGCTCTCCACAATAATCACGACATCCTATTCCAACTATTCAAGATCCCGGATAAGGGCCTCGGCCTTCTCAGTAGCCTGAAAGTAAGATTTATATGCCCATCGGCTAAAAAAGTACAGAAAGGCTGCCATAACAGGAACATACCATAACCATGTCAGGTTGCCCAGGAATAAATCTTCGTTCCTTATAAGCTTTCCTGCAAGAGGAAGGCTGATAAAAATGAAAACAAATCCAAGGTAAATGCTTAACCGCTGAACAAAAAGCAATTTTTTTCGTGCCTGTGCATAGTTTAAAAGGGTATCCTTATAGGATCCTTCAATAATATTCACAGATTTAATCCTGTATATCGATTTCAAAACCATTATGGGCAGCCCCACAAGAAAAGCCAGGGCAAGAATTCCTAACAGTACAAAATACCAGGTATCCAGTTTCCCGAAATTGAAGAGTAGCACGAGGGCCATCCCGAAACAGATAACCGTACCTAAACCTTCGTATTGCATAAACTTCTGAAATTTGTTACTGTATTTCTGCTGTGTCATTTCCATAATAATTTTGTGGGTCAGTTTTTTCTGTTTTTCCAACTGTATGCTCATTTCAGACCATACCGATTGTAATTCTTCGAGTTCCATCCTTATACTTCTTTAACCATTTTAGATTTTAACTTTAACTTTATCCTGGACAGGCGGGTGCCCACGTTAGATGCACTAAGTCCGGTTATTGAGGCAATCTCCTCATATTTCTTACCCTCGAGCAATAAAAGGATAAGACCTTTCTCCAGGTCGTTGAGCTGCCTGATGCAGGCATACAAAAGCTTTAACTTTTCTTCAAATCCGGGATCGTATTGATCTGATAATTTTAAATCCAGCTGATCTACAGGGGCCGCATTCGGTTTCCTTTTATGTTTTCTCAGTTGGGTTATGGCAGTATTCAGTGCCACGCGATACATCCAGGTACTGGGTTTGGCTTCATTCCTGAAACTTTCAAATCCCTTCCACAACTGAAAGACAATTTCCTGGTAGAGATCCTGCTGGTCATGGCGGTTATTTGTATAGACCGTGGTAATTTTAAAGATAATCCCTTCATTTTCGCGGATCATGGTTACGAAGGCCTCCTCTTTGCCCATTTAAAGATGTTGTTTACCTGATTAGTACTACTTTTCCACAAAAAATCACATCATTAGCTGATTTATTTACGCAAGCCTTTATATCTTTAGTTCAAGGCGCGACATTGTCCGGTCGATAGTTATTGTCTGGGCAGCCTTCAGATCATATAACCATGCGATATTTATCCGAGGAAATTGAACGACTTCTGAAACAGAAAAATCAGGAATCGCTAATCAGGAAACAATATTCCTGCGGGATCTTCCAGGAGTACGGCCCAGCAGACAAGCAGGAACGGCATTCTGAAACCTGTGAACAAGGTTTCGAAAATTGGATTTAAAAAATTACGCGTCCCGGCGGTTGGAGCTTTTGTGATTAATGTCGCGAATAAGCTGAAGGAATTCGCGAAGGACAACAGGCACGCCAGGTTCTGAAAATACTGCCTTCCGAATGATGGCGTCTTGCTGAACTTCTATGGTGTAATGCAATGCATCGGGCCATTCGCCTTCTACTTTTCGAGATGAGGTATCAAGAGCCAATAACAATTCTTCCGCCTTTCGGGCTTCCAGTTTTATATCGCCTTCATACTCCCGCGGAAAACCTGTAAAGCCGCCATCTATCCGGATTTTGTATTTCATACCGCGGTTATAGTTAGTCCGACCGAAGAAAAACTCCTGGCAACAACCTGCTCCGCAAGTTTATCTACCTTGCCTTCATCAGACAGCTGCCTGCAGCTCTCGAGGATAAGCTTTAGCATATCGGCAAACCCGGCAGTACGCCACAGCCCATTCAGGCAGTGGAACCAGATTTTTCCGGCATCTTCCATGCCCAGTTCCGAAGCGGCAAGGTAGAATGCCTTGTTGGGGATGCCGGAATTTATATGAACGCCCTGGTTATCAGAACTACCGGTATAGTATCTATCCATATGGTCCGGCTGAATATCAAAATCATTTGCAGTGCCCGGAGCTTTCAGGGAGCGGATGGCTTTCCCCGGAAAGTTTCCCGTAACGATTTCATCTCCAATAAGCCAGTCGGCTTCAGATGGATGCTGTCCCAGGTATTTTTGTTTGATTATAGTTGCAAAAATATCTGAAAAATGCTCGTTCAGGGCTCCGGACTGGCTGTAATATTCCAGATTGGCCAGGAACTGGGTAACACCATGTGTAATTTCGTGGGCCACGACATCCATAGAAGATGCAAAATCCCGGAATTCTACGCCGTCTCCATCACCGTAAGTCATTTCATCTCCATCCCAGTAAGCGTTGTTGTATTTTATCCCATAATGTACATTGGAAATTACGGGCATTCCCTTATTGTCTATTGAGTTAAGGCCGAAGGTATTTCTGAAGTATTCACGCACATAACCGGAATTGTCGTACGCTGCATTAACTACCGCATCGGAAGAGACACTGCCATGCTCGCGGCGCACCAGGGCCAGACGTTGTTCATAGCGGTTAGCGGAATCATATACCAACCTTTCACCCGTACTTTCCTGTATGCTCCGGAATATGAGGTTGTTTAAGGCGGTATTTCTTTTTTCCAGGATCCTCGCGGTATCGTTCAAGGCGCGCTTACAGGTTATACTCCCACGGCGGGCAAGTGCCTCGAGTATATGCGGGGGTACAATAAAGCAATGGGCAGTGTTGCACATCTCAGATTAAGTTCAGGGTTCTCCCCTAAGTTCGGCTGTTTTCAGGAATTGGCCAAACTTTTAGCTCCCGCAGATCAGGGAAAAAGCGACTTGTCCAGGCCCGGGATCAAATTAAGGGCATTCCTGTAATAAACTTTTCTCAAGACATCCTCAGGAAGGTCGAGCCCGTACATTGCCCAGTATGCATGGTATTTCTTGTAGTATGGAAAATATTCATCATTTGTTTCCAAAACCCGGAAATAGGTAGGGAATTCCCCCGGTTGCCAGCTGTCTTTTCCAAAAAGTATGCGGTCCTGGTATGTAATAAAAAATTTCCGCGCATTTCGGGGCTGCCTTCCGAGTTCGGCTATAATAGCACCGATACCCACGTACATATTGGGAATTTCTTCCATAAGCCCGGCCAACCTGCCAAGGTTATTTGCATACCAGCCCATATGGGCATTGATGAATTTGGTATTCGGGTGTCGTTTGAACAGACGGTGCTGTTCGTCTATGATCTGTTGCCAAGGTGCAGGATCCGAATCGGAACGTTTCCTTCTTGGATGAGTTTTCAATTCCAGCCAGCGCTCATTTAAACTATCCATCGAATCCCAGAAAGATTTAGGATCGGCAGAATGGATCAATACAGGGATGCCCAGTTCGGCGCATTTCTCCCAGACAGGTGCCAGTCGTTCGTCATCTACCGGTACCCGCTTACCAGCCGAATCAAGGTCTCTCAATCCCAGGCTTTTATAAACTTTGAGTCCTTTGGCACCGTTGTTTACATCGGCTTGCAATTGTTGTACGGCTGCTTCCGCCCATCCCGGATTCCCTACCCCGTTAAAATCAACGTTGGCAAAAACCACAAATCGGTTTGGGTAATTATTATTTATATTCTCCACAGCTTTCGAGAGCCGATCACCGGAGCCACCGCTAAGGTTTACCATTACCGCCATGTTCATTTCGTCCATATCGGCAATAAGCCCGGAGAGGTCCTGTGTTCCCATATCCCGCTGGTGACTGTGCACATCAACAAAAGGAAAAGCAGCTTTCTTAACTTCATTCCCGGGGACAACCAATGTGGAGTTTGGATTATAGGACTCAAAATCCATAATCTGAGCCGGTAAAGAAGCAGCGGGAGTGAATGCTACCAAGGTCAGGAAAAGACGTATATGCATCATGTTTGCGTGTAAAAATTCAGGAAACGAATGTACTTATATCTGGTTTAACTTCCGGTTTTTGTAAAGGTCTTCAGAAAAACCTTATAAATGTTCAATGTCCGTCTCATAAGCTTTTACTGCCCAAGCAACCGTTCGTAATCCTGGGGGGTATCTATATCAACCAAAATGTTTCCGGGGCTTAGGGCGAAGATTTCCTTCTTATGCTTTTTAAGCAGTTCGCGTGCTCCAAAATCATCTTCCAGGGATTGCAATTCTGTAAAATAAGGAGCGGAAAAAAGTGCAGGCACCCCCATATTTTCACCATATGCCGTAGCTATTATCTGTCCTTTTCCCTCATGGAAGCCCGCCATCATCCGGTTGAGGTAGCCGGCTTCAATCAATGGTTGGTCGCACAACATAACAAGCACGGCCTGTATGCCAGGATGATTTTCCATCAGATATTCTATGCCCAGGGAGATACTTTTCCCTAAACCCTTTGCCCATAACTCATTTTCCAGAATACATCCGCCTGCTTCGGTACCCAATACCTTTCTTATTTCTTCAGCGTTCGCTCCAAGTACCACTACTACCTCAGCAGCATTGGAGGCACATGCTACTTTAAGCATGTGGTTGATTAAGAAGGTACCTTTCCATGGTAGCAATTGCTTGATGGTTCCCATGCGGGAGGAGGCACCGGCGGCCAGAAGCAGGATGGCTATTGGAGAAGTTTTCAACTGTGGATGGCCCCTTTCTTATTCTTTAACCGTATCGGTTCTTTCTCGCGGATAACACTCAGGATCTCCGCCAGCACGGCAATGGCTATTTCCTGTGGTGTTTCAGCCCCCAGGTTCAGCCCTGCCGGACCATGGATATTGTCAAAAAATTCTTCCGAAACCTCAGGGCAATGTTCAAAAAATTCATTGAGCAGCTTCTCACGCCTGGTGGCAGGGCCGAGAAGCCCCAAATAAGCCGGCATTGAATCCTTTAGTCTCAGCAAAAATTTCAGATCCTTTACATAACTATGGGTCATCAGGACAACAGCTGTCTGATGATCTATATTACCTGTTTCCAGGGATTCCGGTAATGAATTGATCAATTGCAAGGCCCCCGGGAAATCGGTCACGTTCTTTTCCTCTGCCGGACTGGCAACTACCTCAACTTCCCAACCGGCAAGTGACGCAAAACTGCATAGCTGTACGGCGTCGTGTTCTGAACCCAGAATCATCAACCTGAAACAGGGGACCATGGTTTCCCGGAGGCTGGCGGTATTTGCCGCTTCATTAAAATCCTTCCTAAACGGAAACTTCATTTGGGCGGATTCTAACAGACT
>CAYSVQ010000099.1:0-2881 GCA_964434565.1 uncultured Flavobacteriaceae bacterium
ATAAAGCTCAAATAATTTTCTATAGACTTCCTTGGCTTCTCCTTCGGCATCAAATACCTCATCAAATAAGCCGGGATCTCTCTGATAGGAGGAAAAAATAGGGTTCTTGGTATTTAACATTCAGCAGGAACTTTTTCCATAAGATACATGATTTTATTCGGGATTTGGCAGGCTATGGAAATTATCACTGCGGATTTGTTAATTTTTTAATCCAAATGGGGGGAGAATGACGATATTGATAAAAAGCCGGCATAAAAGTTACGGGTGCGTTATTAAGGGGTTTTTATCTAAATTTATCCGTTCAATCTAAAATTATGAAATATAGTATTCTGCTTTTTGCCCTGCTCACTTTTCACAGCATGGCATTTGCCCAATTTTCAGAGAAAAGCAAAAGCTTTCAGAAATATGAAGGCTATTTTAACTTTTATTATGACAAGGGTAGCGGGAAAGTATATTTGGAAGTGGAAGACCTTGAGAAAGAATTCCTTTACGTTTATTCTCTTAGTAGTGGGATAGGAAGTAACGATATCGGCCTCGACCGAGGACAACTTGGCAGCGAACAGGTAGTTTATTTCCGGCGGGCGGGCAATAAGTTGTTGCTTGTACAGCCTAACCTCAAATTCCGGGCACAGACAGACAATGTGCTTGAGAAAAAGTCGGTTGAACAGGCATTTGCCAAATCGGTGTTATTTGGGTTCCCATTAGAGGAAGCCAAAGAGGGCCGGTTTATTATAGACATTACGGATTTCCTCCTGCAGGACGCACATGGGGTAGCAGCAAGGCTTAAGGAAACCGAGCAGGGAAACTATGTGGTGGATACTTCCAAAAGTGCGGTTTCCCTGGAACGGACACGTGCTTTTCCCAGGAATGTGGAGTTCGACGCCTTGCTGACATTCAAAGGGGAAGCCAAGGGAGATTTATTGCAATCGGTAACCCCTAATCCGGGCCTGCTCACAGTGGCCCAGCACCATTCCTTTATCGAACTGCCCGACGGAGGATATAAGGCCCGTGCTTTTGATCCGCGCTGCGGCGCATACCCTTTTAGCTATTATGATTATGCAACTCCGGTTGATGAGCCCATAATGAAGCGCCTGATTACCAGGCACCGCCTGGACAAAAAAAATCCCGGCGCAGCCATTAGTGAAGCGGTTAATCCTATCGTGTACTACCTGGACAACGGCACCCCAGAACCGGTGCGCTCGGCTCTGTTGGAAGGCGGCCGCTGGTGGAATGAAGCATTCGAAGCCATTGGGTATAAAGATGCCTTTCAGTTGAAAATGCTCCCTGACGATGCCGATCCCCTGGATGTACGTTACAATGTAATCCAATGGGTTCACCGTTCAACCCGCGGATGGAGTTACGGGAGCAGTATAACCGACCCGCGTACGGGCGAGATCATTAAAGGCCATGTAAGCCTCGGGAGTTTAAGGATACGTCAGGATTACCTTATTGCCCAGGCTCTGAGCAACAAACCTTTTTCAGGAGAAGGCAGCCGTGGCGCGGTCATGCTGGATATGGCGCTCGCAAGGATACGGCAGTTGTCTGCCCATGAAATCGGCCATACCCTGGGCTTTGCGCACAATTTCGCTGCCAGCACCAATGATAAGGCCTCTGTGATGGACTATCCTCATCCGGGTTTCATGATCCGCGACGGGCAAATCGACATGTCTCAGGCTTATGACGCGGGGCTAGGTGCCTGGGACAAGGTAACCGTTGCTTATACCTATCAGGATTTCCCTGAAGGAACCGGCGAAACCGCGGGTCTTAACGCCATTCTTGATAAAGCCCGGCAGGATGGCCTCCGATACATTTCGGATCAGGATGCAAGGCCACAAGGCGGGGCACATGTGCTGGCACATCTTTGGGACAATGGGACAAATGCGGCCCTTGAATTGGATCGGGTACTGGAGATAAGGAAACAGGCTATCAGCAATTTCTCTGTAGACAATATCCGGGAATTTGAGCCTTATTCCGTTTTGGAGGATATATTTGCACCCCTGTATTTTTTTCACAGGTATCAGGCCGAAGCCACCTCAAAGCTCATTGGTGGCCTTGATTACAATTACGTTGTTAAGGGAGATGAACAATTCAGTGTTCGGACAGCCGATCGGAGTGAGCAACTTAAAGCCCTGAAGGGGCTGTTGTCTACCCTTGATGCGGCCGTTATTGCCATCCCGGAAGATAAGCTATCATTGTTTCCCCCCAGGGCAATCGGGTACCCCAGGACCCGGGAATCCTTTAGAGGGCGTACGGGGGTTTCCTTCGATGCCTTGTCTGCTCCGGAAACGGCTGCCGAGCTAAGCCTGGAATTACTCCTGCACCCGCAACGGGCTTCCCGCCTGATCGAACAGCAAAGCCTGAAAAGCGACCAGTTGGGGCTGGCAGATGTGCTCCAACAACTCTCAGCTGGCACATTTGGCAGGAAACAAGGTAGTTCTTACCTGCAGGAAGTTCAGAATACCATAAATTACCGTGTGCTTTATCATATCCTGCAACTGGCAGCCCATAAAGAGGTACATCCGCAGGTGAATGCCATTGCCAATAAACAACTTCAGCTCCTTAAAGATTCATGGGCCTCTTCCCCCGACATTCATCAAACTGAGATGGCCCGGCGGATTAATTCATTTTACGCACATCCGGAACAGTTTAAAGTACCTGCAGCACCAAAAATCCCCGATGGTTCGCCCATTGGGATGGAATGTATATATTAATCCCCGCTTAAAATGGAAGTGAACCTTATCAGCGATACGGTAACCAGGCCTACCAAAGGGATGCTGCAGGCAATGATGTCTGCGGAGGTTGGTGACGATGTGTTTAAAAACGATCCAACCGTTAATGCCCTGGAGAACAAAGTGGCCGCAATGTTTGGCAGGGAGGCAGC
>CAYSVQ010000100.1:0-11183 GCA_964434565.1 uncultured Flavobacteriaceae bacterium
CATATCTTTTAAAATATTCTGATTAAATATCCACATAATTTCAGAATTTTATACTTTAGCCCAAAATTCCAACCACCATGGGCAAAATAAAACTTGACGAAGTTGACCACCAGATTCTGGACATTTTAATAGACAACACCAGGACACCCTTTACCGACATAGCTAAGAAATTATTGGTCTCTGCTGGTACTGTGCATGTTAGAGTTAAGAAGATGGAGGAGGCCGGTATTATCCAGGGTTCTTCCCTGACCCTTGATTATGTTAAACTCGGATACTCCTTTATTGCTTATGTCGGCATATTTCTCGAAAAAACGCACCAGACCAAATTTGTCCTTGAACGGCTGGCGCAAATTCCGAATGTCACCGTGGCCCACATCACCACAGGAAAATTCAATATCTTTTGCAAGATCCGGGCAAAGGATACTACACATGCCAAGAATATCATCTTTAAAATAGATGATATTGACGGGATCAGCCGTACCGAAACCATGATTTCACTTGAGGAAAGCATTAATGACAAAAAACGATTGATGCACACTATTTTCAATGAGCTTTAAATGATAAATGCATTTTAGGCATTCCCGGCTAACCCTATCTTTGGGCTGTTGAATTCACTGAACACTATGAAGACATCTGAACTCACTTCCGCTGATTACCATTCATTTTACCAGCAGTATATAGATGCCCTGGGCGAAGCCGATCTCATGGAACAAATGCAAAATCAGCTGGGCAACTTCCCCCAATTTATGGAGAGCATCCCCGAGGCGCTTTGGCAGCGCGCATACAGCCCGGGAAAGTGGACCATAGCGGAAGTATTGCTGCATGTCATCGATGCGGAGAGGGTGTTCCAATACAGGGCACTGCGGATCGCAAGAAAGGATCAGACACCATTGGCGGGTTTTGACCAGGATGCCTATGTGCCCCATTCCATGGCGAATGAACGAAGCAAGGAAAGTATTATCGAAGAATATAAGGCGGTACGAGGGGCTTCAATAAGCCTCTTTAAAACATTTAAGAGGGAGCAGCTCATGCTGCATGGGACGGCAAGTAAATCGCAGGTAAGTGTCGGCGCCCTTGGTTTTTTAATCTGTGGTCACCAAAAGCATCACAGAAATATAATCAGGGAACGTTACCTCATTACTCAATCGTAGTCCGATTCATAATCCGAATCATCATCCGGATCCTGTTCCAGGTTCAATTCCATTTCCGGTTCATCCTGGTCCAGTTCTATTTCCGCACTGTCGAGTTCCTTTTCTATGGAATCGTCAAAATTGGAAATAAAATTGGAAAGGCTCCTGCTGATCTTTACCAGGTACAGCGTGTCTTCCGTTTTCAGTTCAACTGCCTGTATAAATTCGCCCGCGGCGTTCTTAAATCGGATAATGTCGTCGTCCCCATAACCGTCCGGATAGGTCTCTATGAGAAGCGCGGCCACCTCATGGCTAAGTTTCTTGTAATCAATCAGAATTCTTTTCATAGCTTGGTTAGTTATTGCCTTCATACCTTGGCATGAAGGGTGGTCATGTACTTTTAACCTAAACTATGGCATTTTAAGATCGCTTTTTTCAAAGAGTTGTCAAAGTCTGAAAAAAGTAGGTGAAGCCTTTATTCCCTGTAGTATGCGAAGGCTTCCTCATATAATTCCGCGGGAACGGTTACGTCTATGGCCGGCTGGCCTATTGCGCTCAGCAGGACAAAATTTACCCGGCCATGGGTATTCTTTTTATCGAATACCAGCAGTTCGCGGATCTGTGCGATATCCGCCCCCGTAAAAGGCACCTTGGAATACCAGCGCATAAACGTATCCCGGATATCATCAAGGGATCGGGCATCCAGCCCGCAAAGTTTGTACGACAGGTAGGCCTCGAGTATCATTCCTATGGCGATCGCCTCCCCGTGCAACAGTGATTCTTCCTTCCCAAGGTAATAAGATTCGATGGCATGCCCAAGGGTATGCCCGAAATTCAGAACCTTTCTAAGGTGCTCTTCCCTGGGGTCCTGTAAGACAACTTCATTTTTAATACGTACGGATTCAGTGATAAAGGGTGCTATCTTTTCCAGGGATCCGAGGCCTTTTAATTCCTGCCAGTAGGCTGTACTGCAGATCAGCCCGTGCTTCAGCATTTCCGCGAAACCGCTACGAAGCTGTCGTTCTTCAAGGGTGTGGAGGAAATCGTCTAAAATCAATACCATTTCAGGCTGGTTGATCACCCCGATCTGGTTTTTCAGCTTCCCGAGGTCGACCCCTGTTTTCCCGCCTATAGACGCGTCTACCATCGCAAGCAGGGTAGTGGGGATATTTATAAATGCAATACCCCTCTTAAAGGTCGATGCCACAAAGCCCCCAAGATCGGTCAGCACGCCGCCCCCGAGGTTGATAAGCAGGCTCTTGCGGTCGGCCCCCCTTTCAGATAGTTCTTCCCACAGCCGCATGCATGTTTCCAGGTTCTTGTTTTCTTCCCCTGGCTCAATCTGAAGCAACTCGTATTCTGGTTGGCCGGAGAACAGGTGGAGGAATGGTTGAAGGCAGTGTTGCCTGGTGTTGGTATCAACCAGGATAAACAAGCCGGAGTACCCGGCGCTTCCGAGATGTGCTTCCAGGGCTGTGATGGCCCGGGCATTGAAATGGACCTGGTATGTGCCTGTTTTAATTGATTCCATACTTGAACTGGCGCTTCAGGTTCACAAAATAAAGGCAATTTTTGATCTTTTGAATACATTTTCTCTCTTTATCTTTAAGGCCTGAAAAAATTGCCTGCTATGGAGAGAATTTTCGAGGATACTGAGACCGCCTTCGCCCTGAAAAAAGATTCAGAACTGGAACGCGCTTATTTCCTCTTCAGGCTGATTGCCAACGAACCCCTTGTAAAGCTCGGGACGCTGGTAACCCGCTTTGCGATCAAAGCACACCTACCGGTAGAAGGCCTTATCCGTGCCACCGTTTTCGACCATTTCTGCGGCGGGGTGAACGAAGCTGATTGTATGCCCGTAGTAGACATGTTGTGGGAGAAAAAAGTTAGTGCCGTGCTCGACTATTCGGTAGAAGGGAAAGAGACTGAAGATCCATTGGATGATGCCCTTGCCACTACCCTTAACATTCTTGATTTTGTAAAGGAACTGGACGCCATCCCTTTCGCCGTATTTAAACCCAGCGGTTATGGCCGCTTCTCGCTCTTTCAGAAAATAAACCAGGGCGAGACACTTACAAAGGCCGAGGAAGCCGAATGGGCGCGCGTGATAAAGCGTTTCGATACCACCTGCAGGAAAGCCCATGACCTTAACGTCTCCCTGCTTATAGACGCGGAAGAGAGCTGGATCCAGGATGCGGCAGACCGGTTGGTGGAGGATATGATGCGGAAGTATAACAGGAAGAAGGCCATAGTCTTCAATACACTGCAATGCTACCGTTGGGACCGCATGGACTACCTGAAAAAACTGCATGCCACCGCAAGGAAGGAAGGGTTTATCCCTGGCATTAAGGCGGTAAGGGGCGCCTATTTGGAAAAGGAAAACGACAGGGCGGAAGAAATGGGGTACCCAAGCCCGATATGCCCTTCTAAAGTCGCAACGGATGAGAATTTCAATGCAGTAATAGAATATGTTACAAGGCATCTAAACGGGATGGCTCTCTTTTCCGGCACTCATAATGAAGGCAGTTGTTATTACCTGATGGACCTGATGTCTGAATACGGAATTGAAGCGAATGACCCTCGAATCTGGTTCGGTCAACTATATGGTATGAGTGATCACATCTCCTTCAACCTGGCAAAATTTGGTTATAATGTTGCCAAATACCTTCCTTTTGGCCCTGTGCGCGATGTAATGCCGTACCTGATCCGCAGGGCTGAGGAGAATACATCCGTAGCCGGGCAGACCAACAGGGAACTGGAATTACTGAAAAAGGAAAGGACCCGCAGGGGGATTTTAGGTAATGGCGAATCGTAATAATCGTCTAAAATTGAACGCTATAGCGGCTAAAGCATTAAACTATCCTTCCCTTTTATAACCTCTTCGATCACCGGCCAGATAGTATTTGCGATAATCCGGTGCCCCTGTTCGGTTGGGTGAATGCCATCCTGCTGGTTAAGTTCCGGGATTCCGCCTACATCCTTCAGAAGAAAGGGGATAAGTGCTGTTTCATATTCACCGGCAAGCAGGGGAAAGATTTCGCGGAATTCACTACTGTATTCGGGACCCATGTTGGGAGGGATCTGCATTCCCGCCAGGATAATGGCAGCCTCCGGGTTTTCTTCCCTGACCTGTTCTATCATTGCCCGAAGGTTACTGCGGGTTTCCTCCAGCGGGATCCCCCTAAGGCCGTCATTTGCTCCCAACTCGAGGACAAAGACCGAAACATCCTGGTTAAGTACCCATGGCAGGCGGTTACGCCCGCTGGCAGTGGTTTCCCCGCTAAGTCCGGCATTCACGACCGTATAATTATAGCCGAGAGAATCGAGCTTGTGTTGCACAAAGGCCGGAAAAGCCTCTTCCGGGTCGAGCCCCATTCCCGCGGTGAGGCTATTCCCAAAGAACAGGATTACATTCCCTGATTTATCAACCTCCTTCTGAACGTTTTCCGCCTCGGGATCCTCCGTCCCGGCTTTCTTGTTTGCCGGTGTATCCCCGCACGAAATCCCTGCAAACAAAAGGCAAAGCAGACTATATTTTAACAATGCTTTCATATAATTCCTTAGCTATAATCAAAATCATTTAAGTAATTTGCCAGCTTTCAATCTTATTTGAGCGGCTAATCAATGGCAAAGATATTAAACGTAAGGCAGCTGGAGAAAACCTATTCCAGTGGCTCAAAACAGTTAAAGGTACTTCATGATATCAGTTTCAGCATTGAAGAAAGAGAAACTTTTGCCATTGTAGGGCCATCCGGCAGCGGTAAAACTACCCTCCTTGGCCTTTGTGCGGGGCTCGACCAGGCTGATGGCGGTACTATTGAACTTTGCGGCACTGATCTGGGCAGCCTGAGTGAGGATGAACGAGCCCTGCTCCGGAACCGGAAAGTCGGGTTTATTTTTCAGGATTACCAGTTATTACCTGCCCTTACCGCATTGGAGAATGTGTCGGTACCCCTGGAGTTGCAGGGCCTTAAAAGGGCCGGTACGACGGCAGCGGAATTGCTCGATAAGGTTGGCCTGGGCAACAGGATGCACCATTACCCATCCCAGTTATCGGGCGGGGAACAGCAACGTGTAGCTCTGGCACGTGCTTTTTCGAATGACCCGGCCATTCTTTTTGCTGATGAGCCTACGGGAAACCTCGATGAGGAGACGGGTGAAAAAGTAGTTGACTTGCTATTTGAACTGAACCGCGAAGCCGGGACTACCCTGGTGATTGTGTCCCACGATCTTGAACTTGCAAGAAAAACCGGCAGGATACTGCGGTTGAAAGGCGGGCGAATTCTGGAAGAAGAACGTAGTGCTGTACTGTGAAGAGCAATGAAAAAATAGCCCGGGCCGGCCTGAAATGGCTTTTTATCATGGCATGGAGGGATGGCAGGGCAAGCGGGAAAAAGCTTTTCCTATTTATGGCCTCAATAGTCCTGGGAATAGCCGCGGTGGTAGCTATACAATCCTTCAGCGACAGTCTGAAGGATAACATAAACAGCCAGTCGCGATCCCTGATGGGTGCCGATTTTACCATCGACAGTAATCACCCCCCCAATGAAAAAGTACAAAAGATCATAGACTCCCTGGGCGGTGCCGGGGCGGAAGAGATCAATTTTGCCTCCATGGCCCTGTTTCCCAAGAACGGTGCTACCAAGCTGGTAAGGGTGCGGGGGATTTCAGACGGGTTCCCGTTTTACGGGGAACTGGAAACTGAACCTGCGGAAGCGGCTGCACAGTTTCGTGAGCAGGATGCCGCCCTGGTTGATGCTACAGTCATGCTGCAATATGGTATTGTGCCGGGCGACAGTGTAAAAGTGGGGGACCTCACCTTCCGTATCGCCGGAGCGCTAAAATCCATACCCGGCGGGTCTGCCTTATCGAGCACCGTGGCACCTCCGGTGGTTTTGCCGTACCGGTTTATAGAACAAACCGGCTTAATCCAACAGGGAAGCCGCCTGGATTATGAATTTTATTTCGTTGCCAACCCCGCAACGGATATGGAACTGCTGGATGAAACCCTTAACCCGATTCTGGACCTGGAGGGAGCGGATCTCGATACCCACGTTGCGACCAGCAGGGGTATGGGCAGGAGGTACGAGAATTTTGGCCGTTTCCTTAACCTCGTCGCTTTTATAGCCTTGCTGCTGGGTTGTGTAGGAATCGCAAGTTCTATCCAGATATATATGAAAGAAAAACTGCCTTCTGTTGCAGTCCTGAAATGCCTGGGAGCAAGCCGGAAGCAAACCTTTCTTATCTACCTGATTCAAATCGCATTAATGGGTTTGATAGGTGGTATCATAGGCACCGCAGCGGGTTTATTGCTGCAGCAGTTTTTCCCTCTGCTGCTGCAGGAGTTCCTTCCTGTTGAAATAGAGGTCACTGTTTCGGCCTGGGCTGCAGTCATGGGGCTGTTACTCGGTGTTTTTATGTCGGTTCTGTTTGCGTTGCTCCCTTTGATGAGCACCCTTTATGTTTCCCCATTGCAGGTGCTCCGGATACAGGAGGATGGCCCTGGAAGGAACGGACGGGCCACTTTATTGGTAATAGGGGCCATTATCCTGTTAATTTTTCTGTTCTCCCTGCTATTACTCGATAACCTTCGTTATGCTGTGGCTTTTGTGGTGGCTATAGGCGTAACTTTTGCGGCCCTGGCAGGAATCGCGAAACTTTTTATGCAGACCATTAAGCGGTATTTCCCCTCAAGTTGGGGTTTTTGTTCACGTCAGAGCCTGTTGAACCTTTTCCGGCCACGGAATCAGACCATGACTATGGTCCTGGCCATAGGAGTCGGCACCTTCCTGATAAGCACCCTGTATTTTACAAAAGACATTTTACTGGCAAAGGCCTCTATCGGCGATACTTCTTCCAGCCCCAACCTTATCCTGCTCGATGTGCAATCTGAACAACAGGAGGCCGTTGCTGCCGCCATTACCCCCAGGGGCCTGCCCGTTCTGGCCAACATCCCAATCGTTACTATGCGGGTGCATAGTATCAGGGGCAAAACGGTAAATGACATCAGGAAAGACACCACATCCCAGGTGGGCCGGTGGGTGATGAACCATGAGTTCCGGGTTACTTACAGGGATTCCATGATAGATTCGGAAATTATTACCCAGGGGGAATGGGTTGGGCGGGCTGTGGAAGCCGAAGGCCCCGTACCTATCTCCGTCGCCGAAAATTTTGCATTTGATGCCGGGGTGTCACCGGGTGATGAAGTAACCTTTAATGTTCAGGGGGTCTTGATAGATACACGGATTGCAAGTATAAGGGAAGTAGACTGGGGTCGGATGCAGCTTAACTTCTCCATTGTTTTCCCTGCGGGTATCCTGGAAAAAGCCCCGCAATTCCATGTCTTTACCACGAAGGTGCCCAACGAAAAGGCTTCGGCGGAGTTGCAGCAGGTGTTGGTGCGGCAGTTTCCCAATGTTTCCATCATAGATTTACGGCAGGTGCTGACCCTGGTCGAGGGAATCCTCGATAAAATATCCTGGGTAATTAATTTCATGGCCTTCTTCAGTATAATCACCGGGATCATTGTGTTGATAGGGGCCGTTCGTACCAGCAAATACCAAAGAATCAGGGAAAGCGTTCTCCTTCGAACCATCGGCGCCAGGGGTAAACAGATCCTTAAAATAGCCGCGATGGAATATTTATTCCTGGGCGTATTGGGAAGCCTATCCGGGATACTGCTCTCCCTGGTGGGCAGCCAGCTCCTTGCAGGCTTCGTTTTCGAAACAACTTTTATTCCTTCCTGGGTTCCGTTCCTGGTATTATTCCCGGGGATTACCTTAATAGTTCTTGGGATTGGGCTGGGTAACAGCGGGAGTGTCCTGAACAGTCCGCCCCTTGAAGTCCTTCGGAAAGAGGTGCGCTAGTATAAAGGGGGCATCACCCAATCCTATCAGGTATCGGCTATTACTGCCGCACGTTAATAAGCACTGCTTCGCAGCTTTTCAGGTCGGAATTAAGGACTATGTTTTCAGTGGCATTGCCATCCACAATTTCAATAGCAACGGTGTTGGGCGGATAATAGCCCAGGTTGTGTGCGTAGAGGAAAAGATCGTTTTTTGAACCAGGGTCCAGCAGCAGATCGAAATGCTTTTTTTGATAGGTGAGGTAATGTTTGGTTACGACCGGTTCCCCGTTAAGGTAGATAGAAACGATGTCGCGGTCCACGCGGCCGTGGTCCCAGATACTGATCCTTATCGACTTATTATTTACTGTTAATTCCTTTACATAGCTGATTTTCCTGCCCTCGAAGGACATCCTGGCTGCCACAGGGGCATCCGGCTTAACGGCAGTCGGTTCCGAGGCCGTCTCAGCTATTGGTTTCGGACGTTCAGGCCTTCTGATCGAAAAGGCTGGCGTCGCCATTTTGGCGATGTAATATTTGTTCGCCGGGAAGAGTTCGATACCTACTACCTTATAATCATCACCGGAATCTATATTCTTGTTTAACCTGATTTTTTCCGCTGTTCCGGTATTTTTGAATGTTCCCAGTTCCTGGACCACGGTTTCGCCTTTTACCAGGAAAAACCGAAGGGATTTATCAGGAGGGATGTTAGAGGTCTTCCATTGCAGGCCAACCGGGTCGTTAAGCGCCCAAACTGTTCCGCTACCGGGTTTTGTTACCTCAATGGCTGACCGGTATTTACGGCGTTGCGCAATTCGCGATCTGTTTAGCTCTTCCATGATCACCTTGAATTGCCTGTAGGGTTCAAAAGCTGCCAGGCCCGCTTTTTGCTGTTCCAGTAAGGCGTAAAAGTCGTGAATTGCATTTAGCGCGTCCTGGACGGGAATATTTTGCGGATAGTTCTTTTCTATCCGTTTTAACTGTTCCTTTATTTCAGGGTTACTCAAAGACGATGGTTTCGCCTTTTGTGCTGTTTGCAACAATTTCCTGGCGTCTTCAAGCTTGGCATAACCATAGCGGTTATCGAGGAAATCTATGGCATCTTCCGGCGAAATGTCACGGGATTTCAGGTAGCCACCGGCAATTTTATACGCCTCATTATATTCGTCAAGGCCCTTCGCAAGGCAGGCTGTAGCTATACGGCGGCTGGTGGTCTCCGGCGCAGTTACGGCATTTTTTAATAATTCCAGTAAGACCTCCCTGGAGATATAACCGGATGTTCCTGCCTTCCCCTCCGCAAAATCAATTGCGAGCCCTGGCGACTCCAGCAGGAGGTACACCCTATCATTCTTCAATTCCTTAACGGGGCCGAAAGCCTCGAGGATTGCATTGTTTGCCCCGGGACCCCAATGTTCCGGGTGCCCACTGATTATTTGTTTGCTGAGCAGGACGGGGTCTTCGCTATTCGCGGGCGCTTCGGGTGATTTCAGACCAGGCAGGGCGGTCAGAAGGAGCAGGCCAAGCAGGTTGCACTGCATGCCCAGCCGTTGCGATATTTTGACAGCTGATTTTTTACGGTAAGTTATATTCAGGTGGTACACGCTTAATGGTTACTCTCCTTTATTAACGAATAAAATTCATTCAGCGTACGCCCTGAGCTATTAAATTAATAATAAAGCAATTATACGTAAGGTTATTCCTTCAAAAATCTATATTCAGGCCAGTATACTGCCGATTACCTCCTTAAACATCCTCGAGCCGCTTTCCAGAAGTTCATCCGGGAAGTCGTATGCGGGCTGATGCAGGGCGGGGGTGGTGATGCCAGCTCCAAGGCCGAACATGGTTGTATTGAAATGTCGTGAGTACCACCCAAAGTCCTCCCCGAAGCGGAAGGGACGAGCCGTATTTTCCAGTTCGAGCCCGATTTTAAGAGCAGCATTTTGTACCAGGGTAATCCCATCGGCCTTGTTCATGGAAGGGGGGAAATAATGCAACCATTCAATCCGGGCCTCTATATTGTCTTTTTCAGCCGCCTGCCCCACTATTCGGGTAATGTCTTCCTTTAGCCTGTCCATCCTGCTGTCTGTCCGGCAGCGCATGGTATAATGCATTTCCCCATAGCCGGGAGAAATGCCATAAGCAGGCTTTCCCAATAGCTGATATACCGGGGTAAGCATTGTAAAATCGGGTTGACTCTCTTCCCTGACTTCCAGGCTGTTTAGCCCCATGGTTAAAGCCGCCATGGTGAGGGAAGGGTTGCAGCCTTTTTCGGGTTCGGCGGCATGGGCTTCCCTGCCATTAAGCCGTATTATGAAACTATGAACGCAAGCCGAAAATATTTCACCGGGCATGATCACCTTATGAATACCTATCCCCGGAATGTTATGAAGGGCGAAAATATAGTCTGGTTGCAATGATGTAAACCGTTGGTCGCGCAATACAGCATATGCGCCTTCTCCGGTTTCTTCGGAAGGCTGGAACAGCAGTACCACCTTACCTTTCTTAAACTGCTTTTCCCGCAACCAGGGCGCAAGACCCGCAACAATGGCCATGTGGCCGTCATGTCCGCAGCTATGCGACAAGCCGGGGTGAACAGACTGATAGGGGGTTGTACCATTTTCGGTGATTGGCAGGGCGTCCATTTCACAGCGGATCACAATAACTGGTCCCTTTTCAGCATAGGAAAACAGAGCAGCCAGGCCATTTCCCCCAAGGTTTTCCATCCACGCATCGGGGGCGCTCGCGGTAATAAATTCCTTTATCCTTTTGGCTGTATGGATTTCCTGTCCTGATAATTCGGGGTAGCGGTGGAGGGTTTGCCGGAGGTGGGTGACTGATGGGATATCCATCTGTTATAAAATTAAATTAAAAATGCAGTTTGAAACAGGTCATATTATCAATAAAATGATATTTGTCCGGCTTACCTTCAAATCCTGATTCACAGTAATTGTTTCAGGTGGTCCGAAAGCCTCAGGGACAGGGCCACCAGGGTTAGCGTGGGGTTGGGCGCTCCTGAGGTCGGGTAGCAGGCGGAACCCGCAATATAAAGGTTGGCGATCCCATGTACCCTGCAATTTGCGTCCACAACACCAGTTTTTGGATCGCTGCTCATCCTGGTTGTGCCCATATGGTGCCAGCCGGCATTGGTGCTGTCGGGAAAGCCCGAATCATTTTCATCATGCAGCCATTCATTCAGGCATATCCTTCCT
>CAYSVQ010000101.1:0-9421 GCA_964434565.1 uncultured Flavobacteriaceae bacterium
AGAAAGTTACGAAGTACCTGGTCGCCACATGGCTGGTATTTGGGGTGGCCTTCCTTACGGCAGAAGGCCCCGATCTCGCTTTTGGATATCCTGAAATCTACCAGTTCCAGGATGTCAACTATCTCGTCATCCCTGAGCATAAGGGCTACCCGCAGCTTTTTAAGGATCTCGTTATTTGTCATATGAAATTTTTACACAAGGTAGTACAAATCAGCGGGACGCCTGAGCATCTGGCAGATTTGGACCAGGTTTACATACGATTTTAGCTTTTTACAAGTTATTTAAACAGTATCCGCAGTAACTTTCAAAAATTTCTGGAAGGGATGAATACCTACGAAGAAAAATTAAGCATCCTCTCGGAACTGATCGCCTTTGCCATGGCCGATGATGTGCTAAAGGTTTCCGAATATAAGTTCCTCCTTGATGTCGCCCTGCAATTGGGAATTGACAAAGATACATTTGATTCCCTCTTCCTCAAAAGGGCCGAAAAAGTTATCCTGCGACCCCAGTCTGAACGTATTGTTCAATTTCATCGCTTATTGCTATTGATGAATGTAGACAGCGAACAACACGATTCCGAGCTTCACAGACTTCATAATATCGGACTTCGTATGGGCCTCCCGCCTTCTGCCATAGACCAGGTACTCATGATCATGCACCGGTACCCGAACAAGATTGTTCCTCCAGATGTGCTGATTAACATATTCAAGGCACATTATAATTGATATTCCGGACAATATGGCATGCTAAATGGCATAATTAATGCCAAAACGGCACTTAAACAGGCTTGGTATATCATTTGTCTGGGATTAGATGAATCTTAAACTATCGTCTAACAAAAACATAAAGTCATGAGTATCACGAGAAGAAATCAATTGATGTTACCATCATTATTGAATGAAATGTTCAGGCCAGACTGGCTTGGCGGGATGGAGAATTTCAGCAACACCCTGCCTGCCGTAAACATCCGTGAAAACGAGCGCGATTTCGAGTTGGAAATTGCCGTTCCCGGTAAGAAAAAAGAAGATTTTAACATTGAAGTAGATAACAACGTATTGACTATTTCACTGGAAGAAAAGAAGGAAGATGAAGTTAAGGAAAAGAATTACAGCCGCAGGGAATTCTCCTATTCTTCGTTTAAAAGGGCCTTTACCCTTCCTGAAACAGTCGACGAAGAAAAGATCAACGCAGCCTACACAGATGGCATCCTGAGGTTTACGCTTCCCAAGAGGGAAGAGACTTTGCCAAGGCCAAAGAGGCTGATTGAAATTGAAAATTAATATAAAAGCTTATGCTGTACCCACCTAAGGGTACACATAGAGGTTGGTTTGTTTAGTTGGTTAGTTAGGAGAGCGCCCTGATGATTCAGGGCGCTCTTTTTATGATTCCTGTCCCTGTAACATCTTAATCTCATCCCTGAGTTTTGCTGCCTGCATAAAATCGAGATCCATGGCAGCTTTTTCCATGGCTTTTCTTTTGTCACGGATCAGCTTTTCCCGTTGTTCGCCCGTAAGATACTGAAGATCCGGTTCCGCTGCCCTCAATTCTTCTTTCTCAAAATGGAATGCCGACACCGAATTTTTTGAGAGGGCATTATCCAGGCTTTTTTTGAGAGCCGTGGGGGTAATGTCATGCTCTGTGTTGTAAGTCAATTGCTTTTCCCGCCTGTAATTGGTTTCATCAATGGTCTTCTGCATGCTATCGGTTACCTTATCTGCATACATGATTGCCTTACCGTGCAGATGCCTTGCCGCCCGGCCTACGGTTTGTGTCAGAGATCTGTTACTCCTGAGGAATCCTTCCTTATCAGCATCCAGGATAGCGACCAGGGAAACTTCCGGGAGGTCAAGCCCTTCCCGCAGCAGGTTCACCCCGATGAGCACATCGAACACACCTTTTCTGAGATCCTGCATGATTTCCACCCTTTCAAGGGTGTCCACATCACTGTGGATATACCGGCAGCGGACATCGATACGTGCCAGGTATTTCGCCAGTTCTTCCGCCATACGTTTGGTTAACGTCGTCACCAGGGTGCGTTCATCCTTTTCCACCCGTTGCTGGATCTCTTCCACCAGGTCATCTATCTGGTTCAGGCTGGGGCGGACTTCTATTACAGGGTCAAGCAGGCCGGTGGGGCGGATCACCTGTTCCACATAAACCCCATAGCTGTGCTGCAGTTCATAGTCTGCAGGGGTGGCGCTTACATAAATCACCTGGTTCTGCAGGGCCTCGAATTCTTCAAATTTAAGAGGGCGGTTGTCCATTGCCGCGGGCAGGCGGAAACCATAATCCACCAGGTTTTCCTTCCTCGACCGGTCTCCCCCATACATGGCGTGCACCTGGGGGATGGTAACATGGCTTTCATCCACTACCATTAGGTAATCTTCCGGAAAATAATCCAACAGGCAAAACGGTCTTGTACCGGGTTCCCGCCCGTCCAGATAGCGGGAATAATTTTCAATGCCGGAGCAATAACCCAACTCCCTGATCATTTCCAGATCAAAGTTCGTTCGTTCTTCCAGGCGTTTAGCCTCCAGGTGTTTCCCAATCCCTTTAAAATAATCCAGCTGTTTAACCAGATCCTCCTGAATATGGTGTATGGCGTTCTGCAGTACGTCAGGGGAAGTAACAAACATATTGGCAGGGTAAACATTAAGGCTTTCGTAAGCTTCCAGTTTATTGTTGCGGAATGGGTCGAAAGCTTCAATTTCTTCAATTTCATCCCCAAAAAAATGGACGCGGAAGGCATGATCGGAATAACCTGGGAAGACATCCACCACATCCCCCTTAACCCTGAAGTTACCATTCCTGAAGTCTGCTGTTGTCCGGGAATACAAACCCTGAACCAGCTGATGCATAAATTTGGTGCGCGATATCACCTGCCCTTTCCGGATCCTGACCACATTTTTCTGAAATTCCACCGGGTTCCCGATACCGTACAAACAGGAAACCGAGGCTACCACCAGCACATCCCGCCGGCCCGAGAGGAGTGAAGAGGTAGCGCTAAGCCGCAGTTTCTCTATGTCTTCATTTATAGAAAGGTCTTTTTCAATATAAAGCCCGGAGGTAGGGATATAAGCTTCCGGCTGGTAATAATCATAATAAGACACAAAGTATTCCACCGCGTTCCGGGGGAAGAACATTTTGAATTCTGAATAGAGTTGAGCTGCAAGGGTTTTATTATGCGCCAGCACCAGGGTAGGCCGCTGCACATGTTCAATCACATTCGCAACGGTAAAGGTTTTACCGGAACCGGTGACTCCCAGAAGTGTCTGGTAGCGGTCACCCGCATTAATGCCCGAAACCAGCTGCGATATGGCCTCCGGCTGGTCGCCTGTAGGTTTGAAATGCGAAACTACATCAAATTTCATGCTGTAAAATTACAAAAGCGCTTGCGGATGTACCTAATAAGAGCGGATGGATTTTCCCTTTATCGTTTCAGGGCGAAGTATCCCGTTATTTCGTTTTCAAAATCGTCAGTGGCACGGAACCAGTAATTGGTCGCCGGGAGTGGTTTCCCGTTCAACCGGCCGTCCCAACCCTGTGAATCGGGGCTGATTTGTGCAAGTAACATCCCATAACGGTCAAATATAAAAATACTTTGCAGGCGGATCTGAGAATGGGTGGGCGAAGGATCAAATTGCCAGAAATCATTTATCCCGTCCCCGTTAGGGGTGAAGAAGTTAGGAAAGGCATCCCTGGGAAGACCCAGGCTTATCATTTCTTCGCTTACCCCACAGCCATTTCTGTCGCGTACATAAACGGTATGTACTCCTTCAGGCACTGATTCAAAAACAGGGCTGTCCTGGAAAGGGCCATCCACCATATCAAGCGCGAATTCGTAACTTCCGGCGCCACTTACCTGTACCGTCAGGTCTGCGCCATCTTCCCGGTCTTCCCGGGTTATCGAGGTTATAGTTGGAATTTCAGACGCTATTACCCTAAAAATACGTGAATCCGCACATTCATAGGTAAGCCCGTTCTGTTCCACTAAATTGTATGCAACATACCTATACAGGCCAAGGTCTGAGAGCATTACATCACCCCGGTCAGATAACAGGGTTTCTGTATTGTCAACGTTAATCCTGAACCAGCGGTAACCATCGGCCGGGCCGGTGGCATTTACGGGCGTTGGCAATTCATTCAGGCATACTCCTATCCTGTCAGGAAACTCCACGACGGGTCCGAAGCGAATGGCCTCCCCGCTTATCGGATCCGCGAAAGGTCCGCATTCAATTTCCCCGGAACCGGTGGTAAACCGCTCTTCCCTGCAGTTTTCCGCGGGTCCGTTCTCGTTGTAAGGAATAATACGCACATAAATATCTGTCTCCGGCGGCAGATTTTGAGCGTGTTTGTAAGAGAGCCGGTTCCCTACATCATCATCAAGTATGTCGCTGCCTCCCGGGATGGTTCCTATTGTCAGGCGGTAGCCTGTAGCGGTGGGGGCATAGTTCCAGCTGATCTCCGCTTCGTTATTTACATTAAGGTCCCCGGCCTGTGGCACACTCAGGCTGGTACAGGGGGGGATGGTGGTTACATTTTCGGTCTCAAAAAACATTTCCTCGGAACAGAATATAAAGCGGCCATCACCAAGGAACATACTGATGGTCACGTATATCCTGGTATTCTCCGGCAGACCGGTAGGAGCGGTAAAGTTGTTGGTTAACCCGGCAGATCTGCGGGTAAGGATATCCTCCCCCCCGGGAAAGGAGCCCAGGGTCAGGGAGTATCCTATGATCCCGTCCACTGGCGGCCAGGTTATAGTCGTATTAACAGGAATTTCCGAACTCCCGGGCGAGGGAAAGTTAATAATCGGGCATTCCTGTGCCCGGCTGCCGGCGCCGATCAAAAAAAGGACCAGAACCAACTTAGCTCGTTTCATGTTCGTAGTAAAAAGCGTATCATCCTTATCGTTTCAGCGTAAAATGCCCCTTTAGTTCCTCCCTGGAATTCACTTCCGCCCGAAACCAGTAATCATCGGAGGGCAGCGGGTTACCGTTAAATGTACCGTCCCATCCTTCTGAATCCGGACCAAACTGCGCCAGCAATTTACCATAGCGGTCAAATACCTGGATGCTATTCAGAGGAATTTCTTCAATAGTAGGAGGGGGTTCATATTGCCACAAATCATTGATCCCGTCTCCGTTTGGCGTGAAAAACCGAGGGAAACCATCGAGGGCAACTTGCTGGTCAATGCTTTGGGAAACGATTCCGCAACCGTTCCGGTCACGTACAAAGACTGTATGGCTTCCGGCCGGGACATTATCGAAAACGGCACTGTCCTGATAAGGCCCGTTATCCAGCGAATATTCATAATCCCCAATTCCGCTAACCCGGGCTTCAATCCTAAGAACCCCTGCCTGCCCGTCAACAATAAGGGATGTAATGGTCGCTATCTCCGAAGATGTTACCTCGAATACCTTAGTGCTGCTGCATTCCACCTCACTGCCCTCCTGTATCAGCCGGTTAATGGCCTCATAACGGTACATCCCGGTTTCCGTAAATTCTATTGATTCCCCACTGCCCAACAGGGTCTCTTCCCCAAATTCATTTAACTGGTACCATCGGAAGTCGTCGGCATTATCGGGGGAAGTAACGGCAAGGGCCCCATCATTTTCACAGAAGGCAAGGGTATCGGGCAGCGCGATAACCGGATTAAGCGTAACCAACTCCCCCGTATCCGGGTCGAAAAAGGGTCCGCAACCGAGTAAGGTAGAAAAGGTTTGCTGTATACATCCTATTGCCAAACCAGCCTCATTATAGGGGATTATGCGTACAAAAAAAGTGCGGTTTGGTTCAAATTCAATAAAGTTTGTCGAATTGGTGGTGAAATTTGTATTGTTCAGGATTTCGGCGGTAAACGGCGACAGGCCGATAGTTACCCGGTATCCAATGGCATCGGCTACTTCCCCCCACTCCAGCAATGGATTAAGCGAAACGTTGTTTGCCCCGTCAGCAGGGCTGATCATTGAGGTACAAGCTGGTAAAGAAGCGGCCATCCCGGTGGTAAATTGCTGTACAGGGCAAGCGACAGCAGTACCGATAGCGTTGGTTGGAGTAACGGTTACGAAGATCGGGGTGTCCGCCGGGAGATCGGGGTCCGGATTAAAACTTAAGGTATTACCCACGTCTCCTTCAAAAATTTCTATGCCGCCTGGACTGGTGCCAACGGTAAGTATATAAGACTCCGCAGTGGGGGTGTAGTTCCATGAGATCCTGCTACCGATGTTCACATTTACCGCGCCGTCCATTGGGTTGGCCAGTGCTGTGCAGAAAGGGGGGGCGGTCAGGGCGGCTGTGCGAAAGGTTTCCGTTGAGCATGTTATTTCGGAGACCCCGGTCTGGAAGAAAAACAACGTTATGGTCACATAGATATCCGTATCGGCGGGCAGTCCAAGGGGAGGGCTAAAGGATGTGGCATTTCCCACATTCTGGCGGTTAAGGATTTCGCCACCGAAAGGAGTGGTGCCTATAGACAACAAATAAGCTGGCACACCTGCGACCCCGTTCCAGCTGATCTCTGTATCCACTGGTACATCTGTTTGCAGATCCATGGGGCTCACCAGCACGGGAACCGGGCATTGCTGGGCGAAAACATTGTACCCTATACAAAGTACAAAGAGGGAGAACAATTTTTTTATCATCGGATCTGCAGGTCAAACATCACAAGTTACTAAAAAGGAAGTGCCCGGCTGATTTCAGCATGTTAAAAACAGCCCGGGACACGGCCGTTGGCCATGCAGTTGCAGGATAGAAAAAACAGATAAGATATGGGCCCGCGGAAAAGCCCTGCCTGGTCGTGCCATAGGTTAATGGCAGGCACCATATTCCGGTTTCCTTTCAGAAACCGGGAATTTGGGAGCTTCATACCTGGATGCTTTTCCCGCAGGACGCACAAGATACTACAAATCCCTTTTTTTCAGTAACGCATACGATAAATAGACGAAAAGAACCGTCCAGAGCAGAACAATCAGCAATTCATACCAATGTACCCTGTAATTCAAATCGATTTGCTCACCGATCTGGTTGGCAACGGACTGTACAGCCCCTAAACGTGAAAAGGGCTCCTTAAGCAGGTTCCACATGGCATTGAGCGGGAAAAAACCCATAATGGCATCGGTGGTCTCCCCATCGAAGAATTTCCAACGAAGCATCCCCCGGACAAACCCTTCGAATACCTGCCATAAAATAAGGAAACCCAGGGCGAAGGCCGAACGCTTTACAAGGACCCCAAGGAAAAGGCAGAAAGTAAAAAAGCCCACCAGTTTGACAAAGAATGCCAAAAGGAACTCAAGGTCTGAAAATATAATCGAGAGTTCGTTGTAGTCCGAATACACAAGGCCCAGGATCATTGAAACAACAAAGACAAAAACGGTGGAGATTAGGGCGAAGGAAAGTACTGTGAGAAATTTTGAGAGGACAAATTCTTTTTTAGACAGGCCGTCAATAAGGTTTTGCTTAATCGTTTTATTGCTGTATTCGTTAGACATCATGGAAACGATCACAATGGCAAGAAATAATTTGAAGAAGGCTGTGATAAAGGTGTTGAAATGCCAGATATAGGGAAAATTAAAGATCCCCTGATCCGCCAGGTGGAATTGGACGGGTCCGATATCGAACTTAATTGCAGCCACAAGGGCAATTGAAGTCAGCAATATGAAATAGGAGAGGATCAGGATCCGGCTGGCCCGGTTGTTCCATAACTTGATAAATTCTATATGCAAAAGTCGTTTCATGGGTGCCGGCTGTATTACGAAGGATTGTTCTTTGTAAGGGTAAGAAACTGTTCTTCAAGGCTTTCCTTGCGCTTTACCAGATGAGACAAGATAATCCCCTTTTTATACAGGATGCGGTTTAACTCATCGGCATCCATTTCCTCCTTCAGGAAAACAGTAAGCAGGCCATTTTCCCTTTTGATTTCTCCAAAACTGGCATTTTTGGAAAGAAAGGCAGCCAGGCCATCCATGTCCCCGGCTTTTAACTGGAAGAATCCGTGGCTTGTCAGCATGCCATCGACCCGGCCAGAATAAAGTTTCTCACCTTTTCGGAGGATGACCACATGGGTACAAACCTTCTCCACTTCATCCAGCAGGTGCGAAGCCAGCAGGATGGTGGTTCCCTCAGCAGCAACTTTTTTAATGATCTCACGGATCTGGTGAATCCCCTGTGGATCCAAACCGTTGGTAGGTTCATCCAGGATAAGTATCTCCGGGTCGTTCAGCAGGGCAGATGCAATAGCCAGTCTTTGTTTCATCCCAAGGGAATAGGTGCTGAACTTGCTGCCACGGCGGTCCCAGAGCCCAACCAGTTCCAGCTTCTCCCGGATGCGGTCTTCGGGCACTTCCTTGATCCTGCATACCAGCTTCAGGTTCTGCAGGGCTGTCATATAGGGATAGAAGTTCGGCCTTTCAATGATGGCACCCACCTTTTTAAGCGCTTCATGGGTGGAGAGGTTGCCATCGAACCATGAGAAGTTGCCACTGGTTTTATTAACAACATTCAGAACAATGCCGAGGGTTGTCGATTTCCCGCTTCCGTTTGGCCCCAAAATCCCATAAACATTACCTTTCTCAATGGTAAAGGAGAGGTCTTTCACGGCCGTCAGATAACCGAATTTTTTGGTAAGCCTATCTACGCTCAGGATGGTCTGCAAATCGTATGTCCGTATTTGGTTCTACATAGTTGACGAGGCAATCCTTAATTTGTTACATTTATAGATCATCAATCAGTAGAATTGCCCATGTCCGAAGAAAAATTAATGTCGAAGAAGAAGCCGGCCTATCCGGTAAGCAAAAGGCTGCAGGACTACCTCGATTATTATAACCGCAATATAGAGATCCCTATTTTCTATGAAGACCTGCTTCGTTTTGCCGGTTCGGTTGTTGTTTATGATGCTGAAGGGGAAGATACCCTTTGGGTTCGTGTATTCTACTCCGATACCGAAAGGAAGGAGATCGATGTTTCCCTAAAAAAAGTATATTCCATTCTCCTTTCCGACGGGAGCGACCGTATTTTCCAATACCTGAATATAGACGCGGTGGACTATTGTACATTCGGGAATTCCAAGCCATTCCGCATACGGATCCGAAATATCTTGAATGACAATTACACCTATTTCTACGTAAAAAAGGCAGATGCCTCCAGGATTTATGGTCTTGAGCTCGAACATATGTTGTCGCCCTATAACCTTAACTTCCTGGTTTACCAGAACACGCTGATAGAGGAACATATAGCGGGAATCCCAGGGGATGTATTTATCAAGGACATGTTACCACATTGCACGGAATCTGAAAAATCCCAACTGGCGAAGGAATTTGTTAAATTCAATGAACGCTGTATGATCCGACTACTGGGCGATATGCGCTCCTACAACTATGTCATCGTTCCCATGCACGATTTTGACCATGTGGTCTACAAAATA
>CAYSVQ010000102.1:0-2854 GCA_964434565.1 uncultured Flavobacteriaceae bacterium
TAGCCGTACAAAATGTACAGCCATCGGAATACCCCTCTGAGCTGGTTCAGCTTGACTCTTACTTTGACGCCAATGCGAAGCTGGGTTACCATTTCACCGAACAATTCTCCCTGTTTGTAAAAGGAGCGAACCTGGCTAACAACCAATACCAGCGATGGGCAAATTTCAGGGTTCAAAGCCTGCAGGTACTTGCGGGGGTGACTTACAAATTTGACCTTTAAGGTATATTCCACCATCGATGACGAAACAACCCGCCAGGGACCCTGTTTGTCGAATGTTCTGCGGATTAGTCCACATGATGAAATTTAATTCTTTATTTTAGAGGTAGTTAAGATCACCCTTATGATCCGGTTACCACTTGCATTGCGGTTTAGCCTGTTCGTATTAAGCCCCTGCCTGCTTGGGGCGCAGAATCTTGTGAAGAATCCGAGTTTTGAATCCATAAGGCAGTGCCCGGACCGGCTGGGGAACTTTCATGCAGATGTTTCGGACTGGTCATCTCCCACCCTGGCATCTACTGATTATTTCAATGCCTGCAGTAGTGATATGGGAACTCCAGATAATTTCAATGGGACCCAGGCTGCGGATTTTGGTGTGGGTTACGCTGGCCTTTACCTGTATGCCCCCAACGATTACCGCGAATACATACAGGGCGAATTACTCGAAACACTTAAGGCAGGACACCACTATAAAATCAGCTTCTTCGTGAGTCTGGCCGAGCGCTCGGACTACGCCGTAAGAGAATTGTCGCTTGTATTCTCCAGGGAAAAACTGGAATTGCCTATCAAAAAAGAACTTTCCAGAATGCAATTGTACAAACAGAATGGAAATGCCTATTCATTTGTACAATTCACAAATCCGGATTTCTTAAGTGAAACCGAAGATTGGGTTAGTATTAAGGCCGGATATACGGCTACGGGCGGGGAGAAATTCCTGACCATAGGGAACCTGGCAAACAATGCGAGGACCCTTACTTTAAAAACTGGCAGGAGTTCAAAAAAAGGCGCCTACTATTACATCGATATGGTCGACATCAGGCCTGCAGTAAAGGACCAGACTGCATTAAACACAGGCCAGCCCGCAGTTTTGGAAGCCTATACACTCAATGAGGAAATCCTTTTTAGTAACGTTTTATTCGATTTTAATGAATACCGGTTAAGACCCGAGGCCCAATCTGAGTTGCAGGAACTGTATAACTACCTGAACCTGCATACCAAACTTAAAATTATAATCAACGGGCATACAGATAATGTTGGCCCGGCAGCATACAACCATATTTTATCGGAGCGGCGATGCAGGGCGGTGGCCGATTATCTCCTTGATTTGGGACTGGGCAGGGAGCGGATCAGATGGATTTCCCACGGCTTTGAACAGCCCATAGCGGACAACGATACTGAAGCTGGCAGAAAAGAGAACCGGAGGGTGGCCTTCAGCCTTACCCGGTATTCCCAGGATTAAGAACGTAGCCGGGCTATTAATAATCGGAGTAAGGCGCGGGGTACAAGAGGTAAATGTCTGCGTGATTAACGTTGTGCTGGTATTGTGGGTCCTTTTCAAGCGATTTCCATTTTTCGGAATCGAAAAATTCCTTCCAAAGTGAATCCCTGCTCACCATATCCGTGAAAGTAGTCATATACATAAGGTTGGGCATCCTGGCCCCGGATAATACTTCCCCGTAAAACACCGCGTTAAACCCGAGTCGGTCGAAGAGTGCAACCTCGCCGCCTTCGTTGAACATGGCAATCTTACTCCGGTATTTGGCCTCTGTAGGGGATTCATAGTTCCGTAATTCATATACCCTGCTGCCGCGTTCACCGTCAAGTTTCGGGGGCTTCAGGGCTGGCATTTGCGCAAAGGACTTAAGCAATACCGATTCCATTCTTAAATAGGGTTGCTCGTCATACGGGGCATCCAGAAAAGGCGCTCCCACATTCTTGTAAAGCTCGTCCTTTGAAAGGGCCTTCTCCAGGTATACAAGTTGGTTGAGGGAACTCAGGGGGTGCAGTACAAAAATCAACTTGAGACTTTCTTTAATATCATTATGGCTCTTGAAAACACCTATCTGTTTTATACCCTGCCGTTTCAGCGCAGGCAGCAAAGCTTCCTCCAAATAATAATCTGTAAGGAGCTCCTGTTCTGCATCCTTAAGAATATATTTCCTGAGATGCAACAATTGCCGGTTGCCCTGGGCAAAACCGATTGTAAGAGCCAACAGGAAGGCGGTAAAAAACAAGAAAATTATTCGTGTGTTGAATGGTTCCATGGCGGGGCAGTTTTTATAATCAAACTTAACGAAGACATCAGATTTATCCTAATTCTAATTAAGGGTTTACCCGGCCAGATGCGTATTATGAGATGGCAAGGTGCCGTATTGGAGTGAAAACCGTTAATTTTGCTCATTTTCACAGCATGTTCAATCCCAATCGCTATTCCATTATTAATCCTGCCAAAAGCCCTGTTTATTATGGCTATGTTATCTTGCTGGCGGGTACCCTGGGGATTTGGGCGAGTATACCAGGGCAAACCATAGGGATTTCTGTTTTTACCGAACCGGTAATGGCTGCTCTCAATCTTTCACGCAACCAGTTCAGCAATGCCTATATGATCGGAACTATTTGCAGTTCGCTGGTAATCGGCAGGGCCGGGATTTGGTTCGACCGCTATGGGGCGCGTTATGTGGCTTTCTTTGCGGCCCTGACACTGGCCCTGGCCGTCCTGCTTTGTTCCTGGTCTGTTTACATGAGTGCCTTTATTAAAAACCTGCTGAACAGCGACACATGGCTGGTTCCTTTTACCCTTATTACCCTTCTTTTTTTCCTAATGCGTTTTGCCGGTCAGGGCGTACTTACCATGG
>CAYSVQ010000103.1:0-5593 GCA_964434565.1 uncultured Flavobacteriaceae bacterium
ATTTTGAATTACAGTTTCCTGATCATCTTTGGCGGATCTGCCTCGGTACTGCTGCTTGAACTGGACCGTTTTATGATCAATCAGTTTATAGCCATAGAGAACGTAGCTTATTATAGTGTAGCGGTGTTTATAGCAACGGTAATCGCAGTGCCCTTCAGGGCCATGCACCAGGTAACCTATCCGTTAACGGCAGAGATCATGAACCGCGACGACAAGGTGGGATTAAAACGCCTTTACAGGAAGAGTTCCCTGACCCTTTATATTATTTCGGGCCTGGTTTTCCTCCTTATCCTTCTCAACCTGGATGAGCTGTATCTGATGCTCCCGGAAGAATACCGCGGCGGATTTATAGTTGTTTTCCTTATCGGTTTGGTAAGGGTCTACGATGCCGCCCTGGGGATCAACAGTGCCATCCTTTATAATTCAGACTATTACAGGGCGGTTCTTGTCATGGGCTTTTTCCTGGCACTGATGATTATTCTGTTCAACCTTTGGTTAATTCCGCTAATGGGCATCAATGGGGCAGCTCTAGCAAGTTTACTGGCCGTGGGAATCTATGACAGCTTAAAACTGTATTATGTGTGGAGGAAATTCGGGATACATCCGTTTACCCGGGATAGTATTAAGGTAACTGCCTTGTTGCTGCTGCTCGGCCTGTTATTCTATATCATTGACTTCCCTTTTCCCCCACTACTGAATATCTTTCTGAAAAGTTTTATAATGACAACCATTTATTTTGGTATGATCTACAGGTTCAGGATATCAGAGGATGTTTTTGAGGTGCTGGCGTCTTTTTTGAACAAAAGGAAGAATCCGTGACGCTTGGGTTCAAAGTTCAAAGTTCCGGGTTTATCCACTTCGTACTTGGTATTTTTTACTTTGTATTTCCTGCCAACTGCTACTGCCACAGCCTACTTCATTATCAGTGGGTTCAATCTTCATAGTTCAAAATTCAAGGGATGAGGAAGCCACTAAATACCACCGCATACGCAAGCAGCCTTCGAATTAAGAAATATAAAATTTATATTGCCAAGTCTGGGGGTAACCCCGCCTCCCCAAAATAAATTTAAGCCGTTTGACTGCAAAATAAAAGCAGGGGTTTTACTTTATTTGTAGGCGTTGAAGAACCCCACACTAGCCAACAAGCCAGGGAAATTCCACCCCGATACCTATCTGGGCCAAATCACAAATTCCTGACTCCAAGTAAATGTATCCACCCTCCCTGTAGCCAGCAAGCCGGCACAGTACCTCCAAAGGCGGGCTAGCGGGCAGGCCAATCAAACCTGCCTGCCGCAGGCAGGTTCAAAAATAAAAGGGGAATTCAAGCGCAAGATCAAGTTCAAGGCCGGGGGTTGAAGGCGGGTGCAAGTAAAAGATCAAGTTCAAGTTCAAGTTCAAAACCGTAAGTTGAAGGCGGAATGCATATTAACGCATCAACCAGCCTGTAGCCAGCAAGATGGGCTAATTCCAACTTCCAAATAACGAATAACAAATCTCATATCTCCGCCTTCAAATCAACAAATCAACGAAACACGCCAGCAGCCAGCAAGCTGGCGCAGTCCCTCCAAAGGCCCACCACAGGCGGGGACCCGGGCAAGCGGGCAGGCAAATCAACCCATACAGGGCATATATTCATCCTTTTATGGGGATCATTGTATCTGGTGAATTAACTTAAATTAGACATGCTTTCGAAAATCACCCCTGTTGATTGGAGTTCCTTTTGCTGCTTTTGGAAAACCTCTTTCTGCAAAGGCATGGTGGCATCCGGGAACAGCCTCACCGAAAACCCTTCCTTAAGGGCGTCGAGGATGCTGTAGTAAACACAAATATCCGCGGCAAGGCCGCCAAAGCAAAGCTCTTTCACCCCCTTTTCCCGAAGGTAACCTGCCAAACCGGTATTTACCTTATGGTCGTTGTCATAAAACCCGCTGTAGCTGTCGATTCGCGGGTCTATTCCCTTACGGATAATTGTCGAGATTGGATTCTGATTGAGCGATTCAGGGAAAGCCGCCCCGTGGGTTCCCTGCACGCAATGGTCGGGCCACAGGGTTTGTTGCATGCCTTGCCAGCTGATCTCGTCGAAGGGCGACCTGCCAGGATGGTTGGACGCGAAGCTCATATGATCTGCGGGATGCCAGTCCTGGGTAGCCACAACCAGATCAAAGGCATGGATGTGTTTATTAATCACAGGGATAATAAGGTTCCCTCCTGGAACGGCGAGGGTGCCACCCGGGATAAAATCGTTCTGGATATCAATAAGAACCAGGGCTTTCATAGTTTTCTTTTATGCTATAGGTGGCGATCAACTTGTCGCGCGAATCCTTTAATTCCCGGCTTAATCCGATTTTATACCTGTGGGGATTCTCAAAACGTTTGTATTCCAGGGGTAATTGTTCTAACCTTTTCTTACTGTAGCTGGCAATTTCATCAAGAGAACGCACTGGTTTAATCCGTTTTCCTCCGATCATTACCTCATGCAACAGGGGTTCCGTTTTATAATTTGAAATACTGAAGAATTTCCCGGGTTCGAAAGGGTGGAACATCTGCGACACCTCACGTTCGTCCCAAAGGGAAATGCATTCGGCCCCTAAAGCCATATCCTCCCCGTTATAAACACGGTGCACCTGTTTTTTAGAGGGCAGGGTTACCTTGGCAATAGTTTCAGATAATTTGATCCGCGGCTTGCCTGCCACGAATGCCAGTTTGTAAACTCCGTCCAGGGCAGCATCCGGTTGGCCTGTCACCAAACTGGTACCCACCCCGAAAACGTCGATAGGTGCTTCCTGGCCAAGCAAACTCCGAATGACGTATTCGTCCAGCTGATTGGAGACGGCAATTTGAACGTACTTTAGCCCTGCGGCATCCAGTAATGCACGGGATTTCTTAGCCAGGTAAGCCAGATCCCCGCTATCGAGCCGTATTCCTCTTAACCGCTGCCCCTTCTTTTCCATCTCCCCGGCAACCCTGATGGCATTTGGCAGCCCGCTTTTCAGGGTATCATAGGTATCAACCAGAAGAATACAATCATGCGGCCACTTACCTGCATAATTCCTGAACGCCTCAAGTTCGTTGTCAAAACTCTGAATAAATGAATGGGCCATGGTCCCAGACACAGGAATGTTATACTCCTTTGCTGCTGCGACATTGCTGGTAGTGTTAAATCCACCAATGATAGCAGCCCTGCTGGCATGCAATGCCGCAGTGCCATGTGCCCTCCGCATCCCGAAATCAATCAGGCTGCGGTCTCCGGCCGCCTGCCTCATCCTGCTGGCCTTGGTGGCAATAAGCGTCTGGTAGTTTAAAAAGTTAAGCAGCAGGGTCTCCAGCAACTGGGCTTCAATTAAAGTGGCTTCAACAACCACTACGGGCCGGGTAGGGTATACCAGATCTCCTTCGAGGGAACTGTAAAGGCTGCCTTCAAATCTGAATTCACGCAGGTATTGCAGGAATTGCTTATCGAAACCGTGTGCGGACAGGTATTCCAGGTCATCCTCCTGAAATCGTAAAGTTTCTATTTGCTCAAGCAAAACTTCCAGGCCGGCAAAAACTGCATAGCCCCCGTCAAAGGGTAGTTTTCTGAAGAAATAATCAAAAATTGCCTTCTCCGTTTTCCTGTCCGACAAATAATAAGCCTGGCTCATGGAAAGTTGGTAAAAATCCGTATATAATCCGCTTACTTCCAATGTGTTATCAGATTTTGATTACCATTTACCATTCCGGACCATGCTAATATGAAGAATTCCTGTTTCTATTCAGGGTGCTGATCTGACTGATCTTGCAACTGAAATGCCGGGATTAACTGGGGATTGCTTCCTGCAAGGTTTATATGAAGATACGGATATCGGCATTATTAGCAAATTGTATCACTATCATTGCTTTCATTACTTCCGGGATAGGACAAACTGTAGAAGATCTGGACATAATTATATCACGTATAATTGGATATTTTCTAAAAATACGGTACCTGGGCTGCAGCCAATTACCTGCTTTTTGCAATTTTTTTTTTCTAACCATCTAAATAGGGTTACTTTTGCCGCTTCCAAAATGAAAAGTGCGGCCATCCGATATAAGCATTCAATACCAGTGGCGACTCCGCCCTGAATGAATAAACTCTTTAGTATTCCCAATTTAATTGCCCGGGCATTTCAGAGGCTACTCCTTCTTTTACAGTAACTTAATAGAAAGCTTTTTCACTAAAAAATCCACCTTTCAATATGAAACAATATTTACGACTGTTTGATTTTAAACAGGAAGTTGATTATAAAACCGAAGTTCTTTCCGGGTTAACGGTTGCCCTTGCCTTGATTCCGGAGGCTGTTGCATTTGCATTAATAGCAGGGCTTTCACCACTGGTAGGGTTATATGCTGCCTTTGTTATGGGCCTTGTAACGGCCATTCTTGGTGGGAGGCCGGGAATGATCTCGGGTGCTACAGGCGCGGTAGCTGTAGTTATAGTTTCACTGGCACAATCGCATGGGGTGGAATACGTATTTGCCACGGTGATATTAGCCGGCATACTTCAAATGGTTGCAGGGTTCTTGAAATTAGGGAAATTAATGCGGTTGGTACCCCTGCCTGTGGTATATGGTTTTGTAAACGGGCTTGCGGTGATCATCTTTATGTCGCAGTTAGATCAGTTCAGGGATGCCTCTGGCTCCTGGCTTAACGGAATTACTTTATACACCTTTCTTGGCCTCGTTCTGCTTACAATGCTCATTATATGGGGCTTACCTAAGCTAACCAAGGTTATCCCGGCATCTTTAACGGCCATCCTTGTAGTTTTTGGAGTGGTTGCTTTTCTTGGCCTTGAAACCAGGACCGTAGGGGATATTGCTTCCATACAAGGTGGTTTTCCGCCCTTTCATATCCCAATGGTTCCTTTTAACCTGGATTCCATTGCACTAATTTTTCCCTATGCTGCCATAGTAGCCGGGGTGGGATTGATCGAAAGCCTGCTGACGCTGGAACTGATTGATGAAATTACGGAGACCCGCGGCCGGACAAATAAGGAAGCAGTTGCCCAGGGAGCAGCAAATGTATTATCGGGCTTCTTTTCCGGAATGGGAGGCTGTGCCATGCTGGGGCAGAGCCTTATTAATATTTCCAACGGGGCAAGGGCGCGGCTTTCGGGTATTGTGGCAGCGGTTGCCATGCTTGCCTTTGTTATGTATGGTTCGGGACTGATCGAACAATTGCCCATGGCCGCACTAACCGGGCTGATGATCATGGTGGCCATTGGCACCTTCGAATGGGTGAGTTTCAGGGTTATCAATAAGTTTCCCAAATCCGACATCTTTGTAGGGATGATTGTTGCAATTGTTACAGTGCTATTACATAATCTGGCACTGGCCGTATTAATTGGAGTGGTTATTGCAGCCCTTGTTTTTGCCTGGGACAATGCCAAACGCATCAGGGCCAGGAAACGCATAGACGAGAACGGGGTAAAACATTACGAAATATATGGCCCTCTCTTCTTTGGATCCGTAAAAATGTTTAATGACAAGTTCGACGTCCTGAATGATCCCGATGAAATAGTCATCGACTTTAAAGAGAGCCGCATAGCCGACATGTCGGCTATTGAAGCGGTTAACAA
>CAYSVQ010000104.1:0-7173 GCA_964434565.1 uncultured Flavobacteriaceae bacterium
TGCAGTTTTCCCGGGGATGACATCCGGGATCATGGCCGCCATCCCTGCCGTGAAAGCGAAATGCCCGATAGCGGTAAAGAGGAGCATGGCTGCCATGGCAATCCTTCCTGCCAGCCGGGAATTGACTTTCTTCACAAATAACTTCAGCAGGAGGCTGGCAATCAGGAATACGGCTATTAAAACTATCAGAGGTTTCATAAACGGTTGCTTTCTGCAAAGATGCGACAGGGTATTACTTAAGTCAATGAACCCGGGTTAAGAAATTCGCCGCCTGATTCGGCTGAGTGCCTGGGGTGTAACCCCGATATATGAGGCTATGAACTTCAGGGGGATTTGCCGCAGCAAGCGGGGCTGTTCGGTAAGGATATTTAAATATCGGTCCTCCGCGGTCTCGTTTAGAAGAGAGAGCTCTCTTTGAGACTTTTTCAGATATAAATCCTCCCCCGCTTTTCTGCCTATGGCATTACCCGCGGCTGTTTCCCTGTAAACTGTTTGCAAGTCTGCATAACTGATCCTCCAAAGAACCGTATCCGACAAGGTCTCTACACAATAGGGCGATGGTGCCTGAGTCAGGAAGGAATCGTAAGCGCTTACAAAGGTATTGTCAAACACGAAATTAAATGTCAGGTCCCTTTCTATCCCGGGAATATAAAACCTGATAATGCCTTTTTCAATGAACGACAAATAATTTTCCGTTTGACCTTTATGGAGCAATATGGTTTTTTTTGGAAAAATCTGGCGGCTGAGTTTTGAAGAAAAGCTATGCCAGTCCTGCTCGGAAAGTTTCCCTGACTGTTCAAATTGCCTTCGAATCTCATCCATGATAAATGAAGTTAAAAATTCATGTCCGTTAATGTATTTTTCTGATCAGGGGATATCAAACTAAACAATTACAATCCATTAAATAAGGCCGGGGATACCTTCTTGTGTTAAACCACCCGTTAATACCAGGAAAGTGCCTTGGTATGATTGGCAAACTTCTTAAGTTTACAGGTCGCCTAAGCAGAAAAATTCCTGGATTGGCCGGGCTTTGAAAATACATTCTTACATGAAAGTATGTCGCAACAACTCTTAAATCATATCGAAAAATATGTTGAGGTTTCCGCAAATGATACCAGGGGAATCCTTGATTATTTTGAACTTGTGAACTTAAGAAAAAAGGAATACCTGGTCAAGGCGGGCTCCAGATGCCTATACAACTACTTTGTTCTTAAAGGCTGCCTTAACATGTATTTTGACAACGAAAAAGGAATGCCGCAAACAGTGCAGTTTGGCATTGAGAATTGGTGGCTTTCCGATTATCTGGCTTTCGCTGGGCAAAGGAATACCGAGTTTTATATCCAGGCGGTTGTAGCCACCAAAGTATTACAAATTAGCTATACTGACCAGGAGAGACTGCTGATGCAATTTCCTTACCTCGAGAAATACTTCAGGAATATCTTTCAGATAGCCTACGGGGCATCATTAATGCGTGTAAAACACTTGTATGCTTTGTCCAAGGAAGAAATATATCTCCATTTTACGGAACAGTATCCGGAGTTTGCCCAACGGGTGCCCCAGTACCTTATAGCTTCATTTTTGGGCCTGACCCCTGAGTATGTCAGTGAAATCAGAAGAAAACGGCTTTCTTAAACCAGTTTAAGCTTATTTTATTTAGCTGATGGTAATTTTGCTTTATAAAAACGAAATACAATGGAAAGCAGAATTCAAATCGATGCGATGGCACCTTCCGCCTTCAAAGCGATGTACGGCCTGGAGAAATACATACAGGACTGTTCGTGGACGGGCACACATAAACACCTTGTGAAGATAAGGGCTTCCCAGCTAAATGGCTGCGCCTTTTGTATAGCCATGCATACAAGGGAGGGCCTGAAGGCCGGAGAGTCAATGGAAAGGATTTTCCTGCTCGACGCATGGCGGGAAACAGCTATATTTTCTGAAGAAGAAAAAGTAATTCTTCAGCTTACCGAGGAAATAACCCTGATCCATCAGAAAGGCCTAAGATCGGAAACCTATGATCGGGCACTTCGGATGTTCGGTGGGGAATACCTGGTACAACTAATCATGGTGGCCACCACTATAAATGCCTGGAACCGTATTTCGATAAGCACCAACAAACCAATAGCAAAATAATTATGATCAGGATAAACTTCATTTTTATATTGGCCCTGGCGATGGCCTGTAACCCTGTTCATCAGGGCAAGAAGGACGCCGATATAACAACAAAGGCAGATAGCATTCAAGAGGAGACTTTTAAACCCCTGAAAGACGGTCTGCCTATAATTGGCCTGCTTGTTTTTGACCGGGTGCTCACCACTGAAGTTACAGCCCCCCTTGACGTTTTTTCGAAACACACGGAATTGGGAGGGCAGGTATTTAATGTAATCACCATAGGGGAAAATACCGATCCGCTAACCACAGAAGAAGGGCTCACGGTCATTCCTGACTTTTCTTTCGACAAAGCACCGGAGCTCGATGTCCTTTTTGTTCCAAGCGGCTACGATATGCAGGCGCAGCTTAAGAACAAAATAATGCTGGATTTTATAAGGTTGCAGAACACCTTTACGGATTACACGGTTAGCAATTGTGCGGGCGCACAATTAATTGGGGCGTCCGGGATTGCCAGGGGTAAAAGAATCGTGACCTACATTGGCGGCGGCAAGGAATTGCAAAAGGATTTCCCCGGCCTGCTGGTACAGGACGACTCCCTGGTGACCTATGTGGAAGACGGGAAATTTCTTTCGTCTAATGGGAATCTGGCCAGCTATATCTCATCCCTCGAACTATTGGAAAAATTAGCTGGCAAGGCCCACCGGCAATATGTTGAATCCTATCTGTATCTTAACAGGCTTCAGGAGTGGCCGAAATCCGGACAATGATAGTCTCATGTCAATGGTTAATCCTTTAATGAATTTCCGGGGATGTTGTCTCCTTGTATAACAGACTGGCCTGTTTTAAATCCAAACAGAAAAAATGGGGTACCCGTGGAAAGAGTGTTGTTTATTACAGAAGCTGTTTGTTTGAGTCGATAAGTTGCCGGCATTGTTTTAACGTACCGGCAATACACTAATTGTTTTTCAGATAAAAGTGCGTTTCATCGAATTAATCATACCATTGGTAGGGTAGGAGCAATCTCATTTGTTATATGGTTTTGTCCTGAATTAATAATCATTAAAAACCATGTACATGAAAATTTATGCCCAGACACTGTTATTACTATTTGTTGCTCTCGTCACTTTTAGTTGCTCAGATGACGAAAGCGGCGGAGATACTACGGGAAGGTTTGTAGTAAAACTTACCGATGCCCCTTTCCCGTATGAGTTGGTATCGGAGGCCAATGTGACAATCTTTAAGATCGACGCACGGAACAAATCCATGGAGGAGGATGAATCGGATGCCGGGTCGCCTTTTATGGTCCTGATGGAGGAAGAGGTTGAGGTTAATTTACTGGAACTGACCAATGGCGTCACCGAAACCCTTGTCAATCAGGATTTTCCTGTGGGTGACTATGACCTTGTCCGGATTTACGTAAAAGGTATTAACGTGGTACTGGTCGACGGGACCACCTATAATCTGCAAGTACCAAGCGGGTCCGAGACAGGGATTAAGGTTTTTATTTCTCCCGGAATTACCGTGCAGGGTGGATTGACTACTGAACTGCTACTTGATTTTGACGTAAGCCGTTCTTTTATTCCACTTGGAAATCTCAACAGTGTTGATGGAATTACAGGATTTAACTTTAAGCCGGTGATAAAGGCCAGCAATGTATCCACCACCGGAACGCTTGGCGGGATGGTGACCACGAAGGTTGACGATACCCTGACAGCCCTGGAGGGTGCCCAGATTTCGGTATTCGCGGCTGATACATTAAATACCTCTACATTTTCCGATGCTACCGGCTCCTATACCATTATGGGACTGACTACCGGCACCTATAATATCGAAGTGGAACTGGAAGGTTATACCAGCCAGCAAGCGGAAGGCTTACAAATCACAGCGGCCAATAAAACCTCTCAGGATTTTGAATTGTTGCCTTCTCCGGAATAGGTTTAAAATAATCGGAACCACCGGAAACAAACGGGGCAGCTATGCCCCGTTTGTTATTAGAAATGTGCGTACCTCTTTATTGAATTCCGCGGGATTGTCTTCGTGAACAATATGCGACGCCCCGGATACCGTAATCCTTTGGGCATTTGGAAGCAGCTCTTCCAACCCGTTCATAAGGTTGCGGAAGAGGCCTGGACTTTTTTCGCCAGTCAGCAGCAAAGCAGGCACTTTTATAGCCCGGATCTTGTTGCTGTCCAGCTTAGGAAAGCCCGATCCCGTTAACTCGGCCGCTATAAAATTGTTCCGGGCTATTTTTAGCCTGGATTCTGGGAGGTTGTTATAGGTTTTAATGCCAAGGGTAGCTCTGCCAAAAATCTCCACTGCCTTGTTCATGTCATTTGCACTTATGGCAGCCTTAGCGGGCACTACACCTTTTATCCCGAATTTTAATATGGAAAGGGCCAGGCCCGGACGTTTTGGCAGCAGCCTGAAAAGCTCTGAAGGTCTTGGTTCTTTGCTTACATACAGTGTAATAACAGGAGGTTCTGTTAATACGAGGGATTTAATAATTGACGGATTCTTAATTGCCAGTAATAAGGCAATAAAAGCACCGTATGAATGCCCAATCACATAGGCCGGATGACTGCTCTTATTCAGGATAAGGGATTCGAGGTCGTTTACATGGCAGGCCATGGAATAATCCTCATTAATTTGAATATTTCTGTTTGGAAAATGATAACGACGGCTATAAACAATAGTATGGAATTCTTTGCTGAAGAATTCATACTGATGGCCCCAACTTCTATAATCACTGGCCGAGCCATGTACAAACACCAGGCTTTTTCCCTTACCTGCTTCCAGGTAATTGAATTCGTATTTATTTGATATAAACTGTAACACAAATTAATTGTCAATCTGGCTCAAAACAATATTGTACAATACTGAATTAAGGGATTCATAATAAGACATATTTGCTTCCAAAATTCAAAACCATATAAATTAATAAAACTTACCGTAAGACGCTAATTTCCGATTAGAAAAGTAACTTATTACTGGAGTTATGATAATTCCGGATAAACCGGCAAATCACAAATTGGCAGCTGTACCACGATTTTGAAAGGTTTTACAACAAATATGTGTGGACTTAAACATGGCCGTCTAGATTTACCGTTTAATAACCAACCAATTACATATGAAAAAATCATTTTATACCCTTCTTTTTGTGCTTACATGTTCTTTTCTCACGGCTCAGGAAGGGTTTAAGATAGGGGTGCACGGCTCTGTTCCCGTTGCAGACAACCAGGATTTTGTAAGTCTTGCTGCAGGGATAGATGCGGGCTATATGCACGCCCTGGGGGAAATGTTAGACCTGGGCATAGCCGTGGGATTTATCAATGGGTTTCCCGAAAAGTACGATCAGGAACCCGGGGCTCAGGACCTGCCGCATGTTCAGTTTTTACCTCTTGCCGGTTCCCTGAGGTTTTGGCCATCCAATTCCCTGTCTATAGGGGGTGATGTTGGGACAGCACTGGGAATAAATGACGGCAATGACGGAGGCTTTTACTACAAACCTACCGTTGGATACCTGATGAGTGCCCAAACAGAGGTTAGCCTGTCCTATACGGCCATACAGCTAAAAGAAGCCGAATGGGCAAGTGTAAACCTTGGGTTTTTATATACCTTTCCGCCGCGCTGGCAACGACGTTAGTTTTAACCGACAGCGTGGATTAATGACTTCCCCGATCTCCCTGACGTTTGTCATCTATGCGTCTGATTGAAACAGCTGGCGCACAATGGCAAAAGTAGCCGTAATTTGGCCTATAGGGGCCCGTCTGATTTTCCTCATTGCAGGAAAAGCATGAGGGCGCTACTTTTGGCGATAAGATTCTGCTATGATTTCATTGCCACTCAGTTTAAAGAATGCTTATTTGCGCGATGTACAGACTGCCATGCGCAAACAACCTGCAGCAACCAAATCCGTTAATAGGCCAAGCCTGAAAGCATTGCCGCTTCCGGTGCAGCGCTATCTGGAATATGCCGGCGTTCCGGGTCGGGAAATATGCCATAATATGCACCTTGTATTTAACGGCCGAATGAGGGAGAAAGGTAAAAACTGGTTTGATTTCAGATCGGATCAATACAATTTCTTTGATTTCCCGACACGTTTCTTTTACATGAAGTCCAGGATAAAGGGCGTACCTGCTACCGGCTATCACTATTATAAAGATCGGACTGCGCGCATGCAGGTCAGGATTGCCGGTCTTTTCCCGGTGGTCAATCTGAATACACCTGTCCTTTTCCCTACTGAAACAGTAACCTACTTTAACGACCTTTGCATGTTTGCCCCTGCGGCCCTGCTGGATGAACGAATACGGTGGCAATCCATAGATGAGTTCTCGGCCCGGGCTGTTTTCACTAACCAGGGGAGCAGTATCAGTGCGGAACTGTACTTTAACACCGAAGGCCAATTGACCAATTTTGTTTCGCAAGACCGTGTTTCCATAGCAGATATGAAAACGTATCCTTTTTCAACCCCTGTGGGTGACTACCGGGATTTTAACGGGTTCAGGCTACCCGCTTACGGCGAAGCAATATGGCATTACCCAGAGGGGGATTTTGTATATGGAGAGTTCAGGCTTGCCCATATTTGTTATAATGTGACCGAAATCGCGCACTAAAATCTGGTTTATAATTAATCAGCGGCGCTATTGATGGATTACAGGGGTAGGTTCGGGCTAAGTTACCCGTTTTCCCCCTGAACCCGCATTTGCAAATCCGGGTCATTCTTTAGGGCATCGCTTATTTCCATATATCTTTTCTTCGTCAGTCCTCCCTGTTCCAAACTTTCGGCCATAGTCTCATCCGTCTGCCTCTTTATTTCCTCCAGTTCTTTATAAACAGTTTTGAAGTTCTCCAGATCTGCCCGGCTGACATCGTTATTTGTACTTGGATCCTCAGCCACCGCACGTATTTCATTAAATCGTTCGATGTCCAGATTGGCCATCTCCAGACTTTTCATCATACTTACTTTTGATTGCTGTATGATGCTGTCGATATCCGGTTGGATTGATAAGAACTGTTGTAGCTCATCCTTGCTAACTTTTACGGCTGTGTTCCGAAAGGTGG
>CAYSVQ010000105.1:0-34218 GCA_964434565.1 uncultured Flavobacteriaceae bacterium
TTTTCATAACGTGGCTGTTTTAGGGCGTTATTTTTAATTTAATCAGGATATAGTCTCATTGCGACCAGGATGTTGGCTGTCTGTCCCACCGGTGATTTTTCAATTCCTTAAGGAGGGCTTCAGGCAATCCCTGCCCGTCGCTTACGGCCGTATTCATTTCCACATTTCTCGCCTTGCGCATCCCGGGGATAATGGTTCCCACAGTTCTGTTCATGAGGATAAACCTTAGTGCCATTTCGGCCATTGTCATTCCTGCCGGGACAAGGGGCCTCAAGGCATCGGCCTTTTCCGCGCTTGGGATGAGGTTTTCGGGCACGAAATAGGTATCCCGCCAGTCACCTTCGGGAAAAACAGTATCCCGGGTAATATTCCCGGTGAGCGTTCCTTCGTCAAAAGGTACCCTGGCAATCACACCTATATCCAATCTTTCACATAAAGGGAACAGTACATCTTCAGGAGCCTGGTCGAAGATATTATAGATCAGCTGTACGGCATCCAACGCCCCTGATTCAATCGCTTTTATGCCGTTTTCAGGCTCCCAGCGGTTCATACTGATCCCCATGGCAGCTATTTTACCAGAGGTCTTCAAATCTTCAACAGCCCTTTGCCATTCCTCCCGTGTCGCCCAGCCATCGTCCCATGTATGGAACTGCATGAGATCAACTTGTTCAAGCCCCAGGTTTTTGAGCGTTTTATCCGTGTACGACATAATGTGCGCAACCGGGTAAGATTCATCGTAAGAATATTCCGGTTTGGCGGGCCATTTAAAGTTTTTGGGAGGGATCTTACTCGCAGTATATAATTTAAGGCCGGGATGCCTCCGTATCAGCTGCCCAAGAAGCTTTTCACTATGGCCTTCTCCATAACCCCATGCGGTGTCGAAGAAGTTAACCCCCCTTTCCACTGCAAGGTTCAGAGAGCTGGCCGACTGCCGGTCGTCGGATTCCGTCCAGCCGCCCATGCCCCACATGCCATATCCGATTTCGCTTACTTTCCAATCGGTTCTTCCGAATCTTCTGTATTTCATTCCTGCGGATTTAAGGATCAATGAGGATTATTGGCATAGTGTTCCCTGAGCAGGTCCTCGGCAAAGTCGTTTGTAAGGTCCCGTACCACCGTATGTACATGGTTGGCGTTATTTTGTGTGTTATCAAATTCAATCAATAACATCGGACCGTGAATGCTGTAGTAATGCCCGTCGCTTTTATCCGTGACCCCCGCCCAGCCAAATGAGAGGTTTTCAAGCCCCGCATCGACAATTTTTTTACGAAAGGTTTCAGAAAATTCGAAAATGTAATTGCCAATATAAACTTCAAGCAATTCCATAAATATTTTCTTTTGATCGCTATTGAGGTCAGAATAGGGGATGCCCTTTTTTTCTATACCCGTTACCTGCCGCTCGGTGCCACTGAATATTTCATAAGGGGATTTTTCCGAGAACCGGGCCTGCTTTAATTGTTCAGGGCTCAGCAAATGCAGCAAGGCGAATCCCAGTTCGGATTCTTTTTTTAGGACTTCCTTGCCATGTTGCAGTTCCACTTTAACCACGCCGGGGTTGCTGCCCAGGAAAGTTGGGGTAGCGGAGACAAGGCCGCCATCACCGGAGGTAAAATTAAGTGAGATATGGTGTCCCTCGAAACGCCATCCCCAATAGCGGTCTTTTGCAGGGGTGCCGAAAATACAAAAATGATAGTTGAGCGGATCGCGCCAGGGATTACCGTCAGACAGCGTATGGTTATCATTCTCAATTATCTTTAGCACCTTTTCGAGTTCCATGATTTCCCTGGCCTTGAAATAGCCCTGACTACTCAGGGAAGCCTTTAATAATTCCACGGCTGCTTCCGACTGGGCAGCATTAAAATCGTTGAAGGTGGGGCCTTTTCTCACTATTGGAACAAAGAACCAGTTATAGCGTTCCTCATCTTCCAGAGGAAAAATTGCCTTTTCACGGAGTTCCGGGCTTAGTGACTGGAGGAAGGCATTGGCTTTGGCAGACAAGTCCTGGCTGAAGAGGGAATTGCATAATAGCAGTGCACTGAAAAGCAAGAGGAATGTTTTATGCCATTTATCAAATGTTTTCATATGTTCTTTTCTCTGCCGGTTAGTTGCAGGATTGTATTAAGCGGTTATTCATGTCGATGGGAATTCAGTCCCACCATAGTTATAACAGGCGATAGCTTACAAAAGCCACTCTTTTACTATCCGGTGACCAGGAGGGAACATTAATGGTACCCTGACCTCCGAATAATTCGGCCATGACCGAAATTTCGCCCGTTTCAATATTCATCAGCCGAAGCAGGACATCCTTGTTCGGTGGATGATCCCCGGCAGGCACCTCTTTGCCAAAACTGATGTAAACCAGCCATTTCCCGTCCGGCGAAGGGTGGGCGAACCAATCGTTATAGGGATCCGATGTAATCTGCACCTGATCCGTACCATCGGTATTCATCCTCCATATCTGCATAGTGCCCGTCCGTGCCGAATTGAAATAGATATAACGGCCGTCCGGGGAATAATCCGGGCCATCGTCCAGTAGTTCCGCGGTGGTTAAGCGTTTCTCTTCCCCTCCGTTGACAGGGATGGTATAGATGTCGTAATTGCCGTTTCTCTCTGCACAGTACGCAAGGGTTTTTCCATCGGGAGACCAGCCGTGCCAGTAGGAAGGCCCCATTTCTGTAACCTTTTTCGGGTTTCCTCCCTCAATTGGCAGGGTGTAGATAAGGGATTTTCCCGTTTCCGTCCCGTCACTGATAACCAGCATGGTACCATCAGGAGAAATTCCGTGATCGTTATTGATCTTTTTGGCAAACCCGGTAGGGATAAGCATAGGGCTCCCGCCTTCCAGGGGGATGCTGTAAAGCAGGCCTTCGCTGTTGTAGATCAGGGTTTTTCCATCGGGCGACCAGTTTGGAGCCTCTAAATGTGAGTTGCTGGTGAATACTACCTCCCGGTCGAAATTCGCGATTCCAATAGTTTCCAGGGTACTTTCCACCTGTTGGGGGGCAATTGTGCTGTCATGGCGAACACCCGGGCTGCCAGCGGAGGTTTCCCCCACTGTATAAAGCTTGCCTGGCAGAAAGAGTAACAGGGCTCCCAATAATGATGATAACAGGTATTTCAAGGGTTTTGCTGTTTTATGGTAGACCTTTAAAGGTACTTAATTAGAAGGGAATTACTAGAAGAAAATTGTCATTATATTGATGAATATTAAAGTGACAGGATGTAAAATTATAACGCGGCCGGGCTATATGTTACCGTTAGCAAAATATGGATGACCGGCACGTTCAACTTCTCAAACCATGGTATTCGACAGATTACCATAATACAACAATATTGCGCTAGTTTCCCGGACGGATATCGATTCGCAGCACAGACCTTGCCGGGATCGCCAGCTGCATCGAATTCCCTGACGTACTGATATCCGTGAAGTTCCGGATTGTTACCTGCTCATCCGCACCGAAATCATTATAGGATTTCATGCTTGCCCCACTGATATACATTCCCGACGCTGATTCAATACTGTTCAGCCCGTTGATGGTTACCTGGGTCTGCAGGTTCTGGGTAGGATGTATGTTGGCTACTGTAAGATGAATCAGTCCGCCTGAATCCCGGGAACAGGAAACCGACAGGGAGGGCAATTCTTCACCACCCTGAACATAAGGTTGCGAGTTTACCCGGGCCGGAAGGGCGAGAGCATCCTGATGCACGCTGAACATTTTAAACACATAAAAGGTTGGTGTTTTAACGATGGCCGCTCCTTTGGTGAGTACCATGGCCTGAAGGACATTCACCATTTGTGCGATATTGGCCATTTTGATCCTTCCCGGGTGGTTATTGAAGATGTTGAGCCCTAGGGCGGCAACAAGGGCATCGCGAAGGGTGTTCTGCTGATGGAGGAATCCGGGTTCCGTACCGGGGGAGACTTCATACCAGGTTCCCCATTCGTCGGCAATCAGCGCTATGCTGTTATCGGGGTCCAGTTCATCCATGATGGCAATATGCTGTTCCAGGTTGGTTTCCATTTCCAGGGTGCGCTGCATGCTGCGGAACCATTCAGGCTCCCCGAAATCTGTGGCCGATCCTTTGTTTTCCCAGCTGTTTGCAATTGTATAGTAATGATAAGAAAGGCCATGGGCAATATCCACAAAATCCGGAACTTCCCGTATCCCCTCCATAAAAGTTCGTGTCCATTCCAGGTCATCGAAGACACCGCCGCTCGCAATTTTATATTCGGCATTGCAGTAAGTACTGTAGCGCTTAAAAACGTCGAGATAGTAATCGGCATCCATACTGCCCCCGCAGCCCCAGTTTTCGTTTCCTATACCCCAGTATTTTACCTTCCATGGTTTATCCCGCCCATTTTTTTTGCGTAGCCTCGTCATATCACTGTCTGCATCAGAGGTAACATATTCTACCCACTGGTATGCATCCTTAACGGTGCCGCTTGCAATGTTCACAGCTATATAGGGTTCGGTTACCAGCAGTTCGCATAATCTCAGAAACTCGTGGGTTCCAAAGGAATTGTCTTCTGTAACCCCACCCCAGAAGGCATTCAGGGTAGCCGGCCTCTCTTCCGCCGGTCCTATGCCGTCTTTCCATTGGTACTGTTCGGCAAAACATCCTCCGGGCCACCTGAGAACAGGGATGTTCAACTCCTTCAGGGCGGTAAGTACATCAAGGCGGATCCCATCCGTGTTAGGGATCTCAGAATCAGCGCCGACGTATATTCCCTCGTAAATACCCCGGCCGAGATGTTCGGCGAAGTGTCCGTATATGTTCCTGTTGATGGTGTCTCCAGGGCTGGCAGTCTCCACGGTTATACTATTGCCCTGGGCAAAGGTAAATAAGACCGAGAACAAGGTTAAAATAGCTAATGGCAAGCGGTAGTGGTTGTTCATGTAAGAAAGGTAAGAAAAAATTTTTCTATTCAGCCCATGGTCCGGCGGAGATTTCTTGAGGGGAGGTAATGCCATGTTTGGCCTTAGGTGATTCTGAAAATGTTTTGAAACGGCAGCCCCGTACACCCCGGGATTTGTATTTTTACCAAAAAACACAGAGGATGAATTCAAGGGAAGCCCAGTTGCAGGCCATAGGCCGCCTGCTGAACATTATGGATGAACTCCGGACCAATTGCCCCTGGGACCGGAAACAAACCATGCAAACGTTAAGGCATCTCACTATTGAAGAGACCTATGAGCTGGGAGATGCCATCCTGGATGGGGATATGCAGGAAATAAAAAAAGAACTGGGTGATCTGCTGTTGCATATAGTTTTTTATGCGAGGATTGGCTCGGAGGACGGCGATTTTGATATGGCCGATATAGCCAATGATATTTGCGAAAAACTTATCCGCAGGCATCCCCATATATACGGGGAGGTAAAAGTGGAGAACGAGGAAGATGTAAAGCATAACTGGGAAAATATCAAACTGGCGGAAGGTAAGAAAAGTGTTCTTGAAGGTGTCCCGACCAGTCTCCCTGCCCTTGTAAAGGCAAACAGGATACAGGACAAGGTTTCGGGTGCGGGTTTCGATTGGGAAGAACCGAGGCAGGTTTTTCTTAAAGTACAGGAAGAACTGGCCGAACTGCAACAGGAATTGAACACAGGCACAAGGGAGCAGGTAGAGGCTGAATTCGGCGATGTGCTTTTTTCATTGGTGAATTATGCCCGCTTTCTTGGCATTAACCCCGAAAATGCCCTTGAACGCACAAATAAAAAATTTATCAGGCGCTTCCAGCATATCGAGAAAAGGGCAGGGGAGGCCGGAAAGGCACTTAAAGATATGAGCCTGGCCGAAATGGATGTATTCTGGGAAGAGGCCAAGAAGTTATAGGTTATCCATTTTCTGAAAAATCGGAGGAAGCGTATATCTTTGCCTCTCCAAATAGCAAAGGGCCTTGTTTCATCAATATACCAGGGAATTCCGATATAACATCAGGCTGGCGGCGCCGGTTATCCTGGGGATGTTGGGGCATTCCTTTGTGGCCTTTGCCGACAATATCATGGTGGGACAATTGGGTACGGCTGAACTGGCGGCAGTTTCCCTCGGGAACAGTTTTGTGTTTATCGCGATGTCTCTTGGGATCGGTTTTTCCACTGCCATTACTCCCCTTGTGGCGGAGGCCGATGCTGCCGGTAACAAGGCAGCCGGAAAAAGCGCGCTAAAGCATGGTCTGGTACTTTGTACTGTACTGGGGTTCTGCCTTTTCCTCCTGATCCTTCTTGCAAAACCGCTGATGTATCTAATGGACCAGCCACCTGAAGTGGTTATCCTTGCCATTCCCTACCTCGACCTTGTGGCGTTTTCCCTTATTCCCCTTGTAATGTTTCAGGCATTCAAACAGTTTTCCGAAGGCCTGTCGCAAACACGCTATCCCATGTATGCGACCATTATCGCCAACCTGGTAAATGTGACCCTGAATTACCTGCTGATCTTCGGAACCTTTGGCTTCCCGAAATTAGGTATTATCGGTGCGGCCATTGGAACACTTGCTTCAAGGATTATGATGCTGGTTTTTGTCTGGTGGGTGTTACGGGCAAAAGAGAAGTTCAGGGAATATGTCACCGGGTTCAGTTTCCTGAAAATAGAAAAGAAGGTGATGGCAAAAATCCTTAACCTCGGATTTCCTTCGGCATTGCAAATGTTTTTTGAAGTGGCCATTTTTACCGCTGCCATCTGGCTGAGCGGGGTATTGGGGAAGAACCCCCAGGCCGCAAACCAGATTGCCCTTAACCTAAGCAGTATGACGTTTATGTTTGGGATGGGCCTTGGGGTTGCAGCAATGATCAGGGTTGGTAATCAGAAGGGATTAAAAGACTACCCGGAATTAAGGCGGATCGCCCGTTCTATTTTTTTCCTCACCTTGCTGATGGACCTTGCTTTTGCCGTCTTATTCCTATTGGGAAGGTTCTGGTTTCCAACCCTCTACCTCGATATTCAGGACCTTACTAACCAGGCAGACAATATGGAAGTGCTGGCCCTGGCGGCGCAACTACTTTTGGTTGCGGCCTTCTTTCAGCTTTCAGACGGACTGCAGGTCGTAATTTTAGGCGCACTCAGGGGTTTACAGGACGTTAGGATACCCACCTTTATTACCTTTGTGGCTTACTGGGTAGTGGGCTTTCCCATAAGTTATTACCTTGGCCTCCATAGCACGATGGGAAGTACGGGAATCTGGATCGGCCTGTTAGCAGGACTGAGCACTTCTGCCTTATTGTTGTATCTTAGATTCAACTATATGAGCAGGAACCTGATCCGGGCATCGGCAACCGAAACGGTGGTATGATCAATCTCAATATGCGTTAATATGCAATTACCGAAATTTCTTCTTGGCGATAATACCGACTTTCCCTCGGCAATTTTTATTGTGCATACGGAATATCCAAGGTTCATCCTTAACCTGGAAAACGACGAGGTGGAATGGCTGGAGGAATTTACCCGGGAAGACGAAGAGGAACTCTCCTCTGAAGCAGCGGCGCTTATCGGGCAGGCCACAGAATTTTATGACCGGGAAATAGCCAGATACGAAGACTGATATGCTGGAATCCCTGCTGCAATCAGACAAAGAGCTTTTCCTCTTCCTCAATGGGCTCGGGAAAACCGGCTGGGATGGTTTCTGGATGGGCATTTCGGATAAATGGATAGCGCTGCCGCTTTACCTGCTGTTACTTATCCTATCCTATAAATCCCTTGGTATAAAAAAATTATTGCTGCTGCTGGTTGCGGTTGGGCTGCTCATCACCGTAAGTGATCAGTTATCCAATTTTTTTAAATATGGGATGCAGCGTCCGAGGCCATGTTTTGAAGACGATATTCAGCTGCAGATGCGCCTTGTTAAAGGTTATTGCGGCGGAAAATTTGGTTTTTACTCTGCACATGCTTCCAATACCATGGCAGTGGCTGTATTTTTTATTACCCTTCTGGGCAGTCGGTACCGCTTCCTGGCCCCTTTGCTGATCCTGTGGGCCGTTTTGGTGGCCTACAGCCGTATCTATATCGGGGTACATTACCCACTGGATGTTCTGGGAGGCGCAATGGCAGGCTTCTTAGTTGGGTGGTTATTTGCCCGCCTGTATACCCTTGCCCTTAACAAATACAATTTATGATAAGCCGCGCCCATTATATCCTGCTTATGGTATTACTGGGCCTCACGTACCTGGCGGGGATGTTTGTTACACTTTTTGAAAACGATTCCGCTCAGTTCGCTGTAATGGCCATGCGAATGGTGCAGGAGAACGATTTTATAAACCTGATAAAAGGCCAGGAGGAGTATCTGGACAAGCCGCACATGCACTATTGGCTCGCGGCTTTATCTTACCTGCTCTTCGGCATAAACGACTGGGCATACAGGATCCCTGCCCTGCTCGCCACGGCTTTAGCGGCCTACAGCTGTTATGGCCTTGGAAAGCTGTTGTACGAAAAAGAAGTTGGCTGCCTGGCAGCCCTTATTTTCCTAAGTAGCCAGACCATAGTCCTGGCGGGGATCGATGTGCGTACGGATGCCGTGCTAACCGGATTTACCGCCTTTGCAATCTGGCAACTGGCAGTCTATATAGAAGGGAGGAAACTGGCTCCACTTTTAATGGGAGCTCTGAGTGCGGGCCTGGCTTTTTCCACCAAGGGGCAGATCGCCCTGCTGGTGATAGCCCTCCCGCTGCTTTGCCACCTTGCATACAGCCGGAAATGGAAAGTATTGCTGGACTGGCGCCTTCTGCCAGCCCTTCTGGTCTTTTTCCTGGCAATCAGCGCTATGTTATATGCCTACTACCTTCAGTTCGATCTGCACCCGGAAAAAGTAGTAAGGGGCCGGTCAGGTCGCAGCGGCATCCTGTTTATTTTCTGGGAGCAAAGCTTTGAGCGACTTAGCGGCGAAGGGGTAGGTAAAAACAGCAGTGATTATTTTTTCTTTTTCCATACCTTTCTTTGGGTTTTCCTTCCCTGGACAATAGCGGGGATCGCCGCCTTCCTCAGGCAGGCAAAACAGCTTTTTAGAGGCAGGGCAAGGCTTTTGGCGCCATCAGAGGCTCTTACCCTGGGTGGCATCCTGCTGATTTTTATCACCATCAGTTTTGCCCAGTTCAAACTTCCCCATTACCTCAATATTACAATCCCGCTTTTCGCGGTGCTTACTGCGGGATATATATTCAGAATATATATCAGTGGCGGTCATAAGCCGGCAAGGGTTGTAAAATCGGCGCAATATGGCATCCTCGCCGCTGTATTCCTTGTATCCATTTTGCTGTGTTTCGTGGTTTTCAGGCTGCAACCCTGGTATCTTTATGCCCTGCTGTTCCTTGCTGCCGCTGTGCTGGCAACCCTCTTACTTCGCGGAAAGAGTTCCTTTGCGCAAATAGTATTGTCGGGGGCTCTGGCCTCCATCATTCTTAATTTGGTTCTTAACCTGCACTTTTATCCATCCCTGCTCGAATACCAGGGGGGTTCGGTAATGGCACGGGTGGTGGAAGAGTATAACATTCCAAAGGATAAAATTTATAAAATATCCGGGATGCATACCTGGGCCCTGGATTTCTACAACCGTAAACCGGTAAAAAACACTACCCTTGAGGAATTAATCAGGAAACACGATGTTTGGTTATATGCCACCGATGCCGAAACAAAGCAACTGAGAGATAAGGGAATTAATTGGGAGGAGGAGTATACGGTGGACCAATTCAGGATAACACGGCTGCAGTTTCGTTTTCTAAATCCGGAAACAAGATCAGGGATCATTGAAAATATGCACCTTATTCATCTTCCCTGAGTGCCAATTCAGGTTTTTTAAAATGATAGCCCAATCCCCCTAAGGAGACTAGCGCGGTAATCAGGAAAAATGTCATGCTCACGCCGATTGATGTTTCCTGGTCGAGACCGAGCCAAAGTGCACCGTAGAAAAATACAACTTCCCTGCTTCCTATTCCCCCTATGGTAAGCGGGAGAACCGCCACTATAGAAGAAACCAGGAAAACAAAAAGATAACTCAGGGTAAAGCCGTGTACATACAACGCTTTTAGTATAAAATACGCGCAGAGCAGCTGTGCCATTTGAACCAAGGCCGAGTATACCAGGGAATGCCAGAAAACAGGCATCACAAAGGCAAATAGCCGTTTATTGACCCACCAGAATATCAGCACAGACAGGAACATGCCAAGGAAAAAGTAAAGCTTTAGCGGCTTCAGTGCGGGGTGTCCAGACAAGAGGGCGAGCAGGCAGGCATACACAAAAAGCAGCAGCAGCCCACTTAAACGGTCGAGCACCAGCACCGAAACCACTTCCCTCGTGCGCACCTCAAACTTCTTTTTTATAGCATATCCCTTATAGGCGTCCCCGCCAATTCCCCCGGGTAAAAAGAGGTTATAAAACATCCCAAGCAGGTAGAGCTGCAGGTTACTGATGTGCGTAAGGGGGAGGCCCAATTTATGGAAATACAGATTGAGGCGGAAAGCTGCCAGGATCTTGGAAAAAACGAAAAAGAAAATAGCTGCCAACAGAAAGAAAGGCTGCGCCTGCCTGAGAAGCAACAGGATTTCGCCCAGGTCGATCCTGGTGAAAATAAAATACAGCAGTACCCCACTGAAAAGGATTTTCAGTAAGGTGATCAGTTTTTTAGGTAGCGGCGCCGCCAATACTAATGTTTTTAATTCGGTAAGGCCGTTTCTTCTGAGATTCGTAATAGGTGCGGATGAGGAGTTCCATCACAATCCCAATTGTGAAGAGTTGAATGCCCCCTATGATGAACATCAGCCCGAAAATCAAAAGCGGGCGGTTGCCTATATCTTCCCCAAGCCCTAATTTAACTATAAGCAGGTAAATATTAATAAACACGCCAAGAAGGATCATAAGGAATCCGAAGATCCCGAACAGGTGAATAGGCCTTTGGAAATATTTGCGGATAAATAGAAGAAGCATCATATCTGCCACGACTTTGAAAACCCGTTCCAGGCCATATTTGGAAACCCCCGCATTGCGGGCATGGTGTTTTACAGGCACCTGCTTGATGCGCCCCCCCTCGAGATGGGCAAGGAGGGTAATAAAACGGTGCATTTCTCCATATAGGTTAAGGTCTTTGGCAATTTCCTTTGTGAAGACCTTCAGGGCGCAACCATTATCCTGCACATCCAGTTTTGTTACCCGCCTTACCATAAAGTTGGCTATTTTAGAAGGGATTTTTTTAACCAGGGAGTCTTTGCGTTTTTGCCGAATCCCGGTAACTACATCATAATCGCCCTGAACGGCATGGGCAAGCATTTGCGGGATATCAGAGGGGTCGTTCTGCAGGTCGCCATCCATCGTAATGATATATTCTCCCTGAGCATAGTCCAGGCCTGCTGCAAGGGCCAGGCTTTGACCATAATTTTTCTTCAGAGCCAGGAGATGTACCCTGGGATCGTTCATTCCATTTACCCGCGCTTTGGTATTGTCTGTGGAAAAGTCGTCCACATATACAATCTGGTAATCGTACCCCTGCAGGCTGGCGTGGATTTTTTCTGTAAGCAGCAATACATTCTCCTCTTCGTTATAAAGTGGGATCACTATAGAAAGAAGGGCATGGGTTAACGGTTCCATGAATTTTATTTGATGAGCGAACAAAGTTAACTTTTTATTGGTCTTGATTATTAGTTAATGCATTGTGCTTTATATATCCCTGGTTTTGGGGCGGTTAATATATTACCATCAGGCAGGTAACTAACAAATATTTCAGGGGGTTGTTCACTTGCAAACCTTTTCTTTCCCTACGCCGAAGTTCCGTACTTGTCTGAGTGGCGTACCCACTTAAGGAAACTCACAGGAAGGGTCCTTCAAGGGCTTTTATAGATGATTCATTACCGTTACTCACATCCCGGCCGTGTACTACACTTCCTTTCTCTAGGTTATAATTCAATGGAAAAGTTGCATGAAGAAAGACCAAAATTTGCAAAAGCATCGTGAGGGGAGCCAAACCCCGCCCCAATGGAATTTAAGTTTTCTTACTGCAATAAAAAAGCATATGGAAAATTTAAAAGTAAAACTGAAAGGAGATAATTTCTCGGGCTCCCCCGGCGGTTTTTCAGATCAGATATTGCGGGACAACAGCTCAGCCAACTTGCGGTTTGTTTAAAGTCTATAGTAAGGAAATCGATTGGCAGCCTTATTCAATTACCTTATGCCCCACAAGTCGAGGTCGCCGTACCAGCATAGGATTCGAATGGCACGATACAATTTAGCCCTGCTCCCCCCGGTAGGTCCTGAGCAGGAGAGCCGCGGCCCTGAACGGCGAAATTGTTTCCTCATCTAATTGTTTCATCAGGACTCCCATTTGATCACGAACTATTTGGTGGGAGTAAAAACTTCGGCTGAGCTCTGCATCGACTGCTTGTTTGAACCAGTATTTATTTTGTTGGCGACGCTTAGCCTGCAGGTAACCATTTTCCCGGTACTTTTCACAATACCCTGCAATCAAGTGCCATATTTCCTCAATACCCTTTTTTTCCAGGGAGGAAGCGGTGAGGACCTTCGGAACCCAGCCATTTTCTTTTGGGGGGTAGAGCTGCAGGGCTCTTTCAAAGGCCAGTCTGGCCTCTTCAGCCTGGCCAATATTGCTGCCGTCGGCTTTGTTAATTACTATGGTATCTGCCATTTCAACAATCCCCCGTTTTATTCCCTGTAATTCATCACCTGCTCCCGCCAATTGGAGGAGAAGGAAAAAATCTACCATACTGTGAACCGCTATCTCGTTCTGCCCGACACCAACGGTTTCTATAAGGATGAGGTCGAATCCGGCAGCCTCGCAGAGCATCATAGCTTCCCTGGTATTCCCGGCCACCCCACCGGGGGTATCTCCTGCGGGTGATGGCCGGATAAAGGCCAGGGGATTCCTGGCCAGCTCCTGCATCCTGGTCTTATCGCCCATTATACTACCTTTACTGATTGAGCTGGTAGGATCTATGGCCAGGACAGCCACCTTTAATCCTTTTCCGGTTACTACTGCTCCAATCGCCTCAATAAAAGTGCTTTTTCCTGCGCCCGGCATGCCTGTGATACCCACCCGGACTGACCGATGGGTCAGGGGCAGGCAGCTTTCCAGTAAGCTAAAGGATTTTTCACGGTCTGCTTCCCGCCTGCTTTCCATCAGGGTAATGGCCCTCGCAAGGGCGGTGGTATCACCCTCTTTAATACCATGAAGCAATCCCTCAACTGTAAGATTGTCCTTCTGCTTTGCAGTTTCGCTGTCGGCTTTATGTTTATCGTGTTTCAAGTTTAGTGGTTGATCGGCACTTTTACCCCGGTGGTATCCCAGGAGAGGCTCAGGTACAACTGTTCGCCTTCTTTCTCAAAACGGATAATAAAACTTTCTTCCACTTTGGCCAGGTTGTCTACAGGAACTTCCACCAGGAGGGCATCCCGTGCCGGATCCCTGCTGGTCTCCTGCCCTTTGCTGCTAAGGGTCACCCCCCAGTCCGGTACTTCCTTATTAAATATTACCGTCCAGCTTTCGGGTTTGGGTACGGTCCATAATGAATAAGTACCTGGGGGAAGTTGATTTTCCTTAACCGCTATCTCAGTGTCGGTGGTAAAGGTAGTGGGTTCGTTCGCTCCGGTCCTCCATACGGCATTATAGGGTACCAGTTCACCAAAGATAACACGGCCTTTTTTAAAGGGGCTGCTGTAGGTTACTTTAAGATCGTAACCATCGCTATTATAAACCGCCGTTTTATCCGGGCTATGCTTTTTTGTTTGTTCCCTGAGAAAAGGCATACCGATAAAATAGAATCCCAGCAGCAAGACGACAACAACTATCACCAGCCATTTCAAAACTTTCATGAGTCTGTATTTAAAGTTCCGATCTAAGTTAATAATTCCTGATTAATATCAGATTTGTCAGCAGCCTGTAAATTTTGGCATGAAAATCACGCTTTCCTGGTAGCCTGGGCCGGACTACGGTTATTTTCACAGAAATTTAATAGTTAATACTGCGGCCTTTGCCATTCAAATGGTAACTTAAACCAAATTGAAACCAAATACCATGAAGACGATTTTTAAGACAAAAGCTACCCACAAGGGTGGAATAAGCGATGGGCATGTGCGGAGTGATGACGGCCTGATCGACCTGGATGTGAAATCACCCGGCAAATCACAGGCATCTGAAGGGAAATACTCGAATGCCGAACAGCTTTTCGCGGCAGGTTATGCCACCTGTTTCGCTGAATCCCTGGAATCTGTCGCCCGTTTGTGGCGAATGGAGGGGTTGGGAGACTTTAGCGTAACAGCCACCGTTGCCTACAAACAGGACGACGACGGTTATTTCCTGGAGGCGACCATAGATTCCTACCTGCCTACCCTTGATAAGGAGAAAGGTGAGGAACTGGTTAATGCGGCCCATGAAATCTGTCCTTACAGCAAAGCCACACGCGATAATATTACGGTGACCCTTAACCTGCTCCTCGATTAAATAAGGAGCTTTGGGCTGGGAGGATTAATTATCGCTAAGCCTTTCAAAAATAAATTCCGAAGTGTTTTCATAAACTGCCCCCGGTTCAAGCACACTGGAGGGGAAATGAGGCATATTGGGGGCATCCGGTAAATTCTGGGTCTCAAAACAAATCCCTGCAAAATCTCTGGGCGTGTAGACAACAAGCCCGGGCTGGTTTGTCCGGACGCTTAATCGGATGCCGGTATCAGGGGCCAGAAGGCTGGCAGCCACTGTAGCGGATCCGGAAATTATAAAAGGGGTGTCTAAGTGCGTGTTCCCAATTACACGCTCTTCCATAAAATCATAAGGGCTTGCTTTAACCGGAAGTATGCGACCGCTGGGCAACAGGTTTTCTATGGTTTCCAAATATTCCTGGCAATTGAGTTGCAGGTGGTAGTTACTGATACTGTGTGAACTTCCCAGCAAAAAATAGGAGTGGTTAACAAGGTTTACCACCGTTTTCCTGTCGGTTGTTGCGCGATGGGTGATCTGCAGGCTGCGTTCCCTGAGGGTGTAGGTTACCTCTGCACGTAATTGGCCAGGATATCCTTCTTCCATATGGGGACTTATATAGGAGAGGGTTACCCGTGGTTCACTTCCTTCTGCCACTTCATCTACATGCCAGTATTTTTTAGAAAAACCTTCTTGTCCGCCATGGAGATGAACATCTTTCACCACCGTATGCAGAGGGTACTTCTCCCCATCGAGCCGAAAACTGCCGGAAATCCTACCCGCAAAGCGGCCCACACAAGCCCCGAGGCAATTTTTATCTTTAATATATTCTTCCGGGCTTTTCAAGCCAACTACCAAAGGGGTGGCAGGCCCGCTACCCTCATGCCAACTTAATTCCTGGATGATTGCCCCGTAATCCAGAACTTTAAGGTTTAGGAAATCATTTTTGATCGAAATTAGCTTCAAGGGGAATCTTTAAAATTTATTAAAAATAAACTTTTTTGCAACACAGCTACTTTTCTTCCGTCCTTAAGGTAACAACAACTGAAACCGAACCTGGAAACTAACCTCATGTTCCACACAGATCTGGTTGAACAATGTAAAGCAAATAATCGCCAGGCACAATTAAAATTGTACCGGCAATACTGCGACGGCATGTTCAGCGTGGCCATGCGGTTTCTCGGGAATGAGGATGACGCGGAAGACGTCTTGCAGGAGGCATTCATCAAAGCTTTTCAGAAACTCGACCAGTTCAGCGGGGAAGTCACCTTCGGGGCATGGCTGAAACGCATAGTGATCAACACATGTATAGACTTTATCAAATCGAAGAAAATACAGTTTGAGGAATTACGGGAGCATACCATCCGCATCGCAGACAATGAGGATTGGACCATCAATGAAGGTATTTCCGTGGAGGATGTAAAAGCCGCCATAATTAAACTGCCGGAGAAGTACCGCTATGTTGTGCAGATGTATCTTATTGAAGGTCTGGACCATGGCGAGATTTCGGATATCCTCGCGCTGACAGGAACAACCTGCCGTACGCGGCTAATGCGGGGCAGGGCTATGCTAAGGGAACATTTAAAAGACAAACATTATGGCACAGGATCTTAGAGATTTATTTAAGGAAGAAAGGGAACGGCAGTTCAGGATGAAGCAAGGCCACGAGGCAAGGTTTGCAAAGAAACTGGCCCAGGGCATGAAGCATCAGAACAGAAGGCCATTTACCGCCTTTATGATCGCTGCCTCTGTCCTGGTTTTGGTAAGTATCGGAATATACACCTTTGTAAACAGGGCACCTGTACAAACCGGTGTTGCGACTACTCCTCCCGCTAATACCACCGCCCCTCAGCTTTCGCTCGGCGACCTGTCTCCGGACCTCAGGAAGATAGAGCAGTACTATGTTGCGAATATTAACCTGCAACTTTCCGACCTTGAAGTATCAGATGAAAACAAAGCCATGGTAGACGGGTTTATGGAGCGATTGGCCGAACTCAACAAGGAATATGAGATATTAAACCGGGAACTCAATACCGTTGGCCCCAACAACCAGACCATCAACGCCCTGATCAATAACCTGCAGTTGAGGTTGGAGTTGTTATATAAATTAAAAGAAAAGTTAGAAACCTTTAAATCATCAGAAAATGAAACATCTTCTCACAGTATTTAATATCGCGTGCCTGGTCTTTTACCTGGCGGGCTCTTCGCTGCTCATAGGGCAGGAAAAACAGACCAAGACCTATAAGGAAGACTTTACGGTAAAGCCCGACGCAGTAATCGACATCAATGTCAGCCATACCGATATTTCATTCGAGACCTGGGAAAAAGACCAGGTGAGTGTGGAAGCCACTGTAGAACTGGAAGGGGCTACCCCTGAAGAAGCTAAAAAATTCTTTGAAGAAGGCGGAATTGAAATTCTCGGGAACAGTTCTATGGTTGAGATCCGGACCTCGGGAGCAGCACCCTTTCCACCTATGCCACCCCATCCCCCTCAGGGATTTGATTTCCCCGGTTTCCCGGATATGGAGCCGTTGTTTCTGGACCTCAGGATCCCCGACCTTCCCCCCTTACCGGATATGCCGCCCATGCCCCCAGTGAACGTGCCCCGCTTTGATTACGACAAGTACCAGAAAGACGGGGATAAGTATCTTCAAAAATGGAAGTCGGAATTCGACAAAAATTTTAATAAGGAATACAGGAAAGAAATGGAAGCCTGGAGCAAGAAGATGGCGGCCGGGGCAGAAGAGCGCAGCGAGCTTATGGAAAAATGGCAGGAGGATCAACAAAAAATAAGGGAGGAACACGGATTGCAACAGGAAGCAGCAAGGGAAATGGCCAGGGAACACCAGGAACTTGCCCGTGAACATCAGGAAGAGGCCAGGGAGCATGCCCGGAAGGTTGAACGGGAAATGGTCATCTCAAGGAACGGCAGGGGAGAGGCGCCCCATGTTTTCTACCGTTCATCCGATGGGGAAGGAAAAAACTTCAAGATTAAGAAGACCATTAAAATTAAAATGCCCAAATCCGTAAAACTGAAAATGAACGTGAGGCACGGGGAGGTAAAACTGGCTGAGAATACCAGAAATATGGAAGCTAACCTTGCCTACGCAAGCTTGCTTGCCTCCACTATAGACGGGGAAAAGACGCAGATCACTGCGTCTTTTTCTCCTGTTAATGTTACAAATTGGAATTTCGGTACTCTGAGGACCGACTTTTCAGAAAAGGTAGCCCTGAAAGAAGTAAGGAACCTGGACCTGAATTCGAATTCCTCTAATGTCACGATCGACCGTTTATTGAAAAGCGCCCATATTATAAACAATCTGGGGCAATTACACATTAATACCGTAGCAGACGATTTTATCAGCATGGAGATTGAACTTCAGAATGGGGAGATGTTTTGCTCCACGCCTTCCTCGGCCTTTACTATCCAAATAAATGGCACCTCATCCAATTTTACACCCCCTGCCTACCTTCACCTCACAAAAACCGGCGATCAAAGGCAAATCGCCTATAAAGGCTATCACCTGAACGGCAAAACTTCCCGTTCTATCCTGATCAATTCGCGATTCAGCGAGATCACCCTCCAAAAGTAAGTATTCCGAAAGTAAAAGGGTGCCGGGTTTATAGGCATCCAAACCTGCTTCCTAACAGTTTCCTGGAATGGCACAATGTCTGTAAGCATTCCTGCTCAGACTCCGTTAATATCGGAGCCAAGTGTAATTTCATGCCCGGTTTTATCAGCCGTGCTGCCTTTATAATTTGGGTTCCCACCCGGGCTCGTATTGCCTTTTCCAACCGGTCATTACTATATCATTGTTTAAGACCCTGCCTGTGGACTGGTCTATCTGAAGGGTTTCTCCGGCATCCTGAGCCATATTGCCGAGGTGGCAGAGCATTGTGGAGACCGAGGCATCGTCAATCGGTGCACGCAGGACGATATTCTGGCGGATAGCGTCAAAAAAGTTAGCCACATGATCCACGTCGAGCTGGCCCTCACCCCGGGTATTGGTGGTGGCACTTTCGCTTTCCTCTTTCTCGGATTTTATAAGGGCACCGTCCAGGCCGTATAGTTCATAACCGTTACGGCTCAGGGTAATGACACCCTTACTTCCGTAAATAGTTACCCCCCTCCCGGGCTGATTGGGCTGAATGATACCCCTGCTGTGCCCGGTCCAGGTGATGAATTTATCTTCACTATATTTAAAAGTTACCTGCTGGTTATCGGGGAACTCCCAGTCGTCATCGAAGGTATAGGTCCCGCCAAAGGAGGTAACGCTGGAAGGCAGATCTACTCCGAGGGCCCATCTGCAAACGTCTATTTCATGGGTCCCGTTGTTGTGAACTTCACCAGTACCCCATGTACGGAACCAATGCCAGTTATACGGATGGATGTTATCCCTGTATTTTTCCCGGGGGGCAGGTCCCTGCCATAATTCCCAGTCGAGGGTATCGGGTACGGCCACTACCTTTCCGCGGCCGATATCCTCACGGCTGTTGGAATAATATGCTTCGCCTTTATATACCTCCCCGATAATTCCTTCCCGGATTTCATCAATCGCCAGGATAGATGTTCTGGCCGATCTTTGCTGGTTCCCCATTTGCACACTTTTCCCGTATTTCTTCTGTGCAGCCACAAGCAACTCGTTCTCGTAAGGGTTATGGCTGCAGGGTTTTTCTATATAAACATGCTTGCCGGCCTGCAGTGCCATGATGGCCATTGGCGCATGCCAATGTTCAGGGGTTGCAATGAATACGGCATGAACATCCTTATCATCCAGTACTTTTCTGAAATCCTTTTGCACTTTGGGGACATAGCCAATATTTTCCTTGCACCAGGCGTTGTGTTCATCTATTATTAATTCATCCACATCGCAGGTGTAGAGGATGCGTGCCAATGGATCTGCGTGAATAGCCTTCACATGTGCCTTTCCACGGCTTTTTACGCCGATTACCGCTGTATTAATGCGATCATTTGCCCCTAAAATACCTGCGTAACTCAGCTTTGGAAAAACCATGCTCCCAATACTAAGGGCAGCGGTGCCGGCGGCAGTTTTCTTAATGAAGTTTCTTCTTGTATTCATCTATTCCTGCTTTGTTAGTGGTTTGATTTTGATGTTTTTAAAAGCAACCCTGTCACCATGATCCTGCAAAAGTATATGCCCTGTTTCTGATTCTCCGAAATCGGGCCATTCTACATATTTACTTTCCGAGACCAGTTTGCGAAAAGTTTCGCTGCTTCTTTCATATTCAAGCACTTTCATTCCATTCAGCCAGTGTTCCACATGATTACCCTTTGAAATAATATGTGCCCGGTTCCATTCGCCGATACGGTGTACGGGTTTTTCAGGATTGGCTGCTATAAGGTCGTAAAGAGAGGCCAGGGTCCTGCTTCCTTCATGGTTACCAAGCTTGGCATCAGGATGTCTTAAGTCATCAAGGATCTGGTATTCCAGGCCAATGGAAGAACCCGGCCCCTTGTTCAGATCAGTGTCTACATAATATTTGATCCCGCTATTGGCTCCTTCGGTAATCTTAAAATCAAGTTTCAGCTCAAAATCCCCAAACAGCTCCTTTGTTACGATATCTCCGCCTGCGGCGGATTCTGCACCGCCGGAAGAGAGTACAACGAGCTCTCCATTTTCAATTGACCATCCCTTTTCAGGAAACTCATCAAGGCGGGCTCCCCGCCATCCGGTTGTACTGCTCCCGTCCCAGAGCAATTGCCAGCCTTCTTCCTTTTCCGCTTCGCTAAGCTGGTTCTGTATTACCAAAGGTGTCAGGGGTGAATTTTGGGCATAATGGGAAACACTGTCCGTGAGAATCCTGAGCTTCCGCCACTGAATTTCCGTCCCCGCTTCGTCTTCTGCATTTATACTGTGTACCTGGAGTCCAATAAAACCACTGTCCGTCCAGTCGTCAACAAGGAAAGCGGCCGGCACCTGGTTGATCCACGTCTTCAGGGTATCTCCTATGGCTTCAATACGATAGTGATTCCAGTCGTTTTGTTTAAAGGCCTTCTGCGCTTCGGCATTATCAGTAAGCGGATATAACCATCCACGCCTGGCCTCATCGTAAATCCCCGCGCTCCAGGCTCTTTCAGATGGATCTATTTCTATCTGGTAACCATGCACCCGGCCATTCATATATTCGGGATAACTGTTACTGCGAATCTGAACGCCTGAGTTCATACTTGAGTCAACCTTATATTCAAATTCCAGGATAAAATCCGCGTATTCCTTGTCGGAAGTAAGGAAGGTATTAGGGGAATCGTGGACGGTCCGCCCGGTTACGGTTCCATTTTTAACTTCATAGGTTGCGGTTCCCCCTTTGATAGTCCAGCCCTGATGGTCGTTGCCTGCCAGCAACGGGGTCCACGGGATACTGTCTTCAGTGGTTTCGGCACAACCCAGGGCAATCATTGCCGGTATAAGCAGCGGATAAAGGAGTTTAGGCAGCGGATTAAAGGCGTGCATGCTAGTCTGGTTTAGTAGTTAGTATTCCTTAAAGATATAAAGTTAAGCCGGATACGCATAAAAAAAAGCGACCCGCCGGGATCGCCTTTTGTCTAAATTAACTTGTCTTCCTTAATGGGCTTCTTCTTTCAGGTAGTCCTGAAAGTTCTTTTTAAACCTGTTTAACCGTGGGACGGATACATTCTTTATATAGGAATTATTCGGGTTTTTGCGCTCATAGTCCTGATGGTAATCTTCAGCTTTATAGAATTTATCGAATTTTGTCACTTCTGTTACTATCGGCTGATCAAAAACCATATTTTCCTCCAGAGCTTTCATATAACTTTCGATGATCTGTTTTTCCTTATCGTTTTTGTAAAAGGCAACGGAACGATATTGCGGCCCACTGTCCGGACCCTGCCTGTTCAGGCTGGTAGGGTCATGGGAACCGAAGAATACCTGTACCAACTCCGGAAAGCTTATCACCCCCGGGTCATAATATACCTCAACGGCTTCGGCGTGTGAAGTACGCCCATAACTAACTTCATCATAGGTAGGGTTCTCCTCCCTGCCACCGGAATATCCCGAAACAACCTCTTTTACGCCCCGAACACTTTCGAATATGGCCTCCACACACCAGAAGCAACCACTTGCAAAATAGGCGGTTTCATAATCCTGTAAATCTTCGGGTGTTGAAGTTTCCGAAACCGCAACGGCATTTTCCGGCTCTGATCCTGATTCTCCTGATTTATTTCTTGAATTGCATGCCCAAACGGTTACCATTAGTAGTATTACAAATAATTTCCGGATCATTGTACTCAAAATTTCTAGATTAGTCATTAAAGATACGAAACCTTACAAAGCTTAATATAATTTTAGGCGGGCAGCACATTCAGGGAATACTACTGGTAACCGACAGCCATTGATAACACATAAGATTAATTGAAAGAACAATTTAAAACTACTGGGGCTCAATTTCCACAGCTGCTTGATCCGACAATCCGCCCGGAAGATTACAGGTTTATCGACCTTTCCGAAGAAAACCTGGCAATTAGCGGGTTGCGGATGGACGAGCCCGCCATATGCCAGGAATACATTGAGAACGTACTTATTAAAAGTGGTGGAAAGGTGGCCTATGGCGGCTATATGGAGAAGCGAAATCTGTACAACAACCAAAGCAGGTTTGCAGTGGCCGGCAGTTCCAGGAGGTATATCCACCTTGGTGTGGATTTGTGGGTGGCAGCCGGAACGCCGGTAATCGCCCCGATCAATGGCAGGGTACACAGCTTTGCAAACAATGTAGGTACAGGCAATTACGGTCCCACACTTATTTTGCTTCACCAATATCCTGACTTTTACTTTCATAGCCTATACGGCCACCTGAGTCCGGAGTCCATTGGGTTCTGGGAGCCCGGCAACACTTTTAAAGCCGGGGAACTATTGGGCTACCTGGGGGATGCAGGGGTAAACGGTGGCTATGCCCCGCATCTCCATTTCCAGCTGATCCGCGATATGGGCGGATACTCCGGTGACTATCCCGGTGTCTGTGCCCTTGAGAATCTTGATTACTATACCGCAAACTGCCCTGATCCGCTTTCCCTGTTAAGATTATAAAGGTTTGCTCCCGGTGAATTGCATAGAAAACCGATTGGCTGTCGCGGGCCTGAAGTGATTTTACCGATAATTTTTTGCCACTGGACAGATATTCCTCAACTTACCGAAAAATGGGGGTTGTTCGGCGAATTGCTTGGCGGTGAAATCCGTTGCTGGCCGTTTTATATTTATAAAACGATCACAAACCATGAAAGCCATCGCAACCCTGATTTTTGTACTTGTTACCGGATTCTCAGCCCAGGCAAAAGATCATGGAACAGTATCTTTTGATACGGTGGTTATACCTGAAGTAAGGGTTGTTCATGCCGATGAGCAGAACGAGCTTGCCCGCTTATATCGCTTTAAAGGATCCCTTGTTAAAAAGGAATTATCTTTTGTTACCAAAAGCAACAAGCCCAAAGTAGCATAATACCTGCCTGAAGTCCGGTAAATACCGGTTAACAATCCTGATCGTTTAGTCTTTACAGGTAGCTAAGCCACCAACGGTGCCTGTTGTTGCTTTTATAAGCATGATAACGCTGGCAGAGGGGGTAAAGGGCCAACACAAGAAATATCCATACCAGGTATACAAACCACAGGTCGAAGCCATAACCCTGTAATTGTGGTTCCAGGGTTACCCAGAAATCTATTATCATATCATAAGGGCTAAAGCCCGACATCAGCGCGGCCAGCATGGCCAGCAGATGAATGGCATACAGATGGATGATATAGAAGAACATAGGAACACGACCTATTACGACCAGCCTGGAGGCCAGGTTACCCTGCCATTTCTCCGCAAAGGCAAGCAGGATGATGGAAGGCCCAAGGGTGATCAGCAAATACAGGAGGGATGGCGGATACTTAGTAAGGTCGAAAAACGAAAGAATGGTAAAGGATAGCGATTCATGGGTTGCCCATTTAACAGGGTCCCCATAAACATTCAAAAACCGGAGGACGAAAAATAATCCGGTGACGGTGATTCCCAGTCGCAATAAGCGCCGGACCCTGTGCCGCGGTTCCACATCAGAAGTATACATTTGCCCGAAATAATAACCCAGCGGCATCACAAAGATCCAGGGGATCATAGGATAAGCCACATACACAGACAGACTGTCGGGACCGAGGAAACCTTCTACATGAAACATTGTCCAGATACCAGCCGCCACTTCGGAAGCTGGCATAATACCATCCAGCAGGTTATGTCCTGCCACCCCCAGCAGAGATAAGGCGATGACCCATTTTCGCGGAAGATGGATAAACCCTGCAAGGAATATCATGCCAATCCCCAGAACCCAGATGACCTGAAGAATAAGGATCGAAAAATCCAATTTAAAGGTCCAGGCAAATTTAATGATAGTTAATTCTGCAATAATGAGCCAGAGTCCTCTTTTCAGAAGCCAGATACTAAGGGACTTCCTGTTTCTCCTCTGGCCCACAAAAAAAGCGGAGGTACCTGCCAGAAAGACAAAAACAGGGGCGCAAAAATGGGTTACAAATCGCGTCCAGAAAATCATGGGATTCGTATTTTCCAGGTCATTCGGATCGAAAAAAAAGGCATCGTAATGAAAATAATCCCGTACATGGTCAAGAGCCATGATAACCATTACTATTCCCCGAAGCAGATCTATGGATTGTATGCGCTGGCGGTTGCTTACCAAGGTTAATTAATTAAAGGGGATGAGCCCTGCAATAGGGGGTACTTGCCGGGAGCCTGCCAATGTACATAAATTTTCTATTTCCTCTACCTGTACAAAGTTATTTTGAAGTTGAAACGATCATGACTATTTTGTGGCCAACAATATTCCTGTCTCCCAATTAAGGAAACAGTGATGGAAATCTGTCCTGCATCTCATATAGTCGAGAAATCCGGAAACAAAGGTGTTGTGGCCCGGTGGCCAGTTCGACTGCTCCAGCAGGTCATCTGCCAGGTACATCCCACCGGGTCTGATGAGGTCTAAGACCTCGGGCAGCTCACTGTACTTTCCTGGCCAGGCATCTGCAAAAACCAGGTCGAACTTTTGGCCCTGATAAGCTCTGATCCATGTCGCTGCATCTGTACAAATCAGTTCCACCCGCTTGTCATTTCCATGAAAACTGCGGGCGATGGCTGTTAGTCCGGGATCATTATCAATCGATACCACCGTGGATCCATCGTCCATGCCATCAATCAGCCAGGCCAGGGAAAGACCGGTTCCCGTGCCTACATCAAGCAGCCTGCCCGTGTTCATAGATCCTGCCAAAGCCCTTAAAAGAGAACCAAGCCCTCTCCCGGAGGCCATATTAAAACCGATTTCTTCCGTCCTGGCCTCAATTGCCTTGAGTTGCGGCGGAAGATAGTTGTCGTCTGTTACCATATTATTTTAAAATTTAGACCGAATGGCCGGTTGAATTTGCATGAAGCTTGTGATACTGACATCAAATATTACGGCATTTTACGATGCCCAATTGCGAAGCTTTTCGGGTATAACTACTCTGATTATCATCAGAATTGGCCTTTTCGAACCGACCATCAACATAAAAAATCGCTTAGAAGCAAATGCCCTTTGTTACATTCACCGATGATTTTTTGCAGTTTGGCCGGCTTTCTGCACCATACCGAAAAATGGGGGTTGTTCGACGAAATACACAGAGGTAGGATACCGATTGGGCCGTTATAATTATATAAAACGAACAACAATCATGAAAACCATCGCAACTTTAATTTTTGTTCTTCTGATCGGATTCACTGCCCAGGCAAAAGATGCAAGCGTAGTAACTTTTGAAACCGGATTTGTAACGGCTGTAAAGGAAGTAAAGGCCCAGGAAGAAAACAAAGTTGCGCGCCTGTATCGTTTTAAGAACTCCCAGGTAAAAAAGGAATTATCTTTTGCTACCAAAAATAACAAGGCGAAACTAGCCTAACCATCACGCCTCTCCTGGCACCCCAAAAATACCTGCCTATTTTTTTCTATGTCCAGGAAAACCGCTGCATTTATTAAAGAGCATCTTCTCTTTTTCCTCCACCCTGAGAAGCTACATATTTTTAATATAGCCCAATAATGGTTAAAAACCTCTTGCCTTCAAAAGGAATCGCCCGCTGGGACATCGATCAAATACCGCTCTGATCGGTCTCTCGCATCCCGCGGTCTCGGCTTTCGTCGAACAATATTCACACTTCGTCCAATGATTTGCCAGCTACCGAAAAATATGGGGTTTTGGGCGGTTATGTTCTGGGTGAGGGGCTGTTGCATGCTTACTTTACTTAAGAATTACAAGCACATGAAAACATCTACCACCCTTATTTTAATACTGTTTTTCGGAACTATCGGCCTGGCCTGCGAAGGAAAGTCAGATAAGCAGGAAAAAATAGCCGAAGTTGTCATGACAACTGAAGTTGAGGTAACTGGGGATAGCATGCTTCCTGCTTCCGTTGAGGATAAATCCATTGCACGCCTATACCGCTTCAAGAATTCAAGGGTGATTAAAGAACTTTCCTTCAGCACTAAGAAAAATAAAGCCAAGCTGGCATAATAAAGCCCGGGGCAACAGCAGTTAATTTTCAGATCCTGGTTGCCGCAAGAGGAATCCGGTTTTTTCCTTCTCCGATGTAACGCGTTCCCTTATACTTTGCAGCAACATCTTAGAATCGTAAATAATACCATCCTTGACGGTATATTTTACCCCGCCCACACGTACCACCCTGTTGTCTTCAGTTAATCTGATGGCACCTGTGCCATAAAGTACCTTAAGGTTTTTCAAGGGGTTTTCCTCTACAATCGCAAAATCGGCCAGCTTGCCAACAGCCACACTGCCGATCTTATCCGCCATTCCAAGCGCTTCGGCTCCGCTAAGGGTGGCTGAGCGAATAATTTCCAGCGGGTGGAAGCCGGCTTCCCTCAGCAGTTCCAGTTCCCTGATATATGCAAAGCCATATAACTGAAAGATAAAACCGGAATCCGAACCAACGGTTACACGCCCGCCACGGTTTTTAAATTCATTAACAAAGGCCATCCACAATCGAAAATTCTCCTTCCAGGCTACCTCCTGTTCCGTTCCCCAGTCGTGCCAATACGAACCATGAGATACCTTACTTGGTTGATAAAACTCCCAGAGGGATGGCAGGGTATAGGTTTCGTGCCATTCTGCGCGGCGTGCCCGGTGAAGGTCCCTGCTGGCTTCGTAAATATTAAAAGTGGGATCAAGGGTAAAATCGAGCGACAGCAGTTCGTCCATAACTGCATGCCAGTGTTCCGAATTGGGGCTGGCAGCCTGCTTCCATAAATTCCCCGCCCCTTCAAAGCGGTGCTGTTCGTTCTGGTAGTTGTAATCCAGGGGGTAGTCCTGCACGGTCCTGTCCGCAAATAAAGCCTCCGGAAGACCGTACCAATGTTCCATCGATGTTAATCCCGCCCTGGCAGAATGAAGCACGTTCCATCGGGCAACGCTCATCTGCGCGTGGTGGCAGGCCGACCCCAGTCCCAGTTTTCTGTTTTCGTCGAGCGCAGCGGCCATAATTTCCGGTTCTGCGCCGAAAAACTTGATCCCGTCTGCGCCTTTTGCGGCATTGGCACGTACCCATTCCCTTGCTTTTTCCGGGTTGTTTACGGGAACATCATTAAGAGGGTTGAAGGTATCGCTGGTCTGGCCAAATGTGGTATAGGCAAATATCCTGGGAGCAATGATTTCATTGCGGGAACTTTTTCGCTTTAGTTCCATAGTCTTGTCTATGCCCCTGCCTCCCGGTTCCCTTACCGTTGTTATTCCATGTCCCATCCATAGTTTAAATACATAATCGGCATCTGCTCCCTGGGCATCACCGCCTATATGCCCATGCATGTCTATAAAACCGGGTAAAAGGTACATCCCGCTGCAATCCAGTTCCCGTCCTCCGGCGCTAAGCACCGGCCTGTCTTTCTCAACGATTGGCACCCCAGGGTAACCCACCACTTCAACGGCTGTGATGAGGTTATCCATTACAACAATATCAACAGGACCCAGCGGTGGGGCACCTGTACCATTGATCAGGGTAACACCCCTGATTATAAGTTGCTTAAAGGGCCCTTCACCCTGCTGGGCATGAAGAGTTGCCTGGATTATCAGCAGGAAGCACAGTGTACTTCTACGCAGCGGGTTCATAAGCTTTCAATTTTTATCGTTAGTTAAAACTATGGATTTTTAATTGAAGTGCAAGTGCAAGTTTAAGTGTAAGTTCATGTACAGGAAGTGGGCAAAAAACATACTTAAATTCAAAAGCAAATGCATAAACAAATGCAAAAGTAACTGCAAAAGCAAACCTGCCTGCCGGCAGGCAGGTTCAAAAATGGGTTATTGTTTATAGATCACTGTTTATTGAAATGAACCGCCACTGCGTACTGCTACAGTTTTAGTCCTTTTCAGGTACTTCAATATGCTGGCCAAGGAATAGTGCGTTAAGAAAAAGGCGGTTAGTTCCGTACCACGACCCCCTGAAATTAGGGTTGTCTGCAAAAAGAACTACCCTTCCGGAGCCCAGGGGGCTAACTATAAGGGAAGCAGAGGGTTTGAGGTGGTTTTCGAGGTTATCAGCGGTAATAAATCCATCTATATGCGGATCTTCGGCATATTTGGCAACGGTAGAATAGGGGTTTTTACTGGGAGCCAGCCATACTTCATTGTTTTTATAAACAGGAATAGTCGCATCGTGGTATCCGAAAGCCAGAGGATGTGTCTGGTCCAGCCGGGCCTTTACAATTATGCCTCCAACAGAGCTTTTACCTATGTTCTCATCTGCATCAACATAAGGTTCCCTTACCGTGGCTATCAATGAATCTTTCTCAGGTTTAATAAGTTTCTCCTTTACCAGCTTCTTCTCGATTGCCCATTCAGAACCAGTACCAATCGTAATTAGGGTATTCCCCTGCTTAACCCAATTCGAAATTTTATCCCTCGCCTTGTCATTCAAGTCGTAAGTACCCGAAACCATTACCAGTACGGTATATTTTTCAAGAGAGGCCCCTTCAAAATTTCTGAGAGGGATCTTGCTTATAGGCATATCCACCCTTGTATCCAACAAGTGCCAGATCTCACCGGCTTCATAGGATCTAACGCCATGACCGATAAGCATGGCGGCCTTTGGCTTCTTAAGTGGCTTAACATAAGAACTTCCAAGGTCTACACCCTTCAAATTCCATCCGGATGACAGCGGATATACCGGAACCTGCCATTTCTCCCTGGCCTTTTCCAGAATGGAATGCACCTGTTCCGGGCTCTCATCCTGCAGCCTCACAGGGATAACAAGGGTGCCGTAATGGAAATCGCGTTCCCCTGTGCCAGTTGTTGCCCGGAAGGGTTTGAAAGCAGCGGAAGCCACGATCCCCTCACGCTGAAGCTCGTGCAACATGGCCGGGGCGTTATAATCATCCCAGGATACCACATAGGCATAGTTTGTCGCCTCCAGCCGAGGAAGGGAAATCAGGTCTGAAATGGAATTAACAGCTTCTCCTTCCCGGAAGCTGTTCACCGGCCGGAATTTCATGTTGTAGAAATTAGCGAGAGACCAGGCCGAAGCATCGTAAAAAACACTGTCCCTGAACTTGTCATAGGTTTCGAACATGGTTTGCACCATCCGATACTGAGGCTGTCCCGTGGGTACTACATACTCATCCTCCCCGGATTTGTACACCTTAATGCGGTGCATGAGCAGTTTGTCTATAAAAGCTTTTACCCGGTTCTTATCGTACTTGTCACCGAATACGTAACCTTTTACCCTACTATTCCCGGAATTTTCTATGGCACTCTTAAAGAAGTCCTGCTGGTATTTATACAGATATGCCTTGTTTTCAACCGCGGCTTTTACCGTGGCAATGCCGGATACGTATTGGTTTCGTATGGTAAAGGGGAAGGTTATTTCCCCGAATGCCGTCTTCTGGGCATGGCCTCTGCTGCTGGCCTGCTCGAACAACAGGCCCAGGCCGCCCTGGAGGTCGGGGTACGATGAGCCATAGCCGGGATAAGTACCGTCAAAGACTTCCCTTGTAAAATAAAGCGAACCAATACTGTCCAGTGCTTTGGCATAATATTCCCCGAATAAATCGTTCAGGTACCCATAATTTTCTTTGGGCATGATGGGGTCAAGCGATCCGTTGATCTTCATTGGCTCAAAAAAATAGGTAGCCTGGGAGCCCATTTCATGGAAATCCGTAACAACATTGGGGTACCAATCATGGTACCAGTCGAGTTTGCCCCTGCTTTCAGGATGAATGGCCAGCAACCAGTCTCGGTTGAGGTCGAACCAGTAATGATTTGTTCTCCCGCCAGGCCAGTACTCGTTGTGCTCGGCATCCTGGGGGTCATTTACCAGCGGGTCTCCCTGGTAGGAGTTGGCCCATTGGGTATGCCTGTCGCGTCCGTCTGGGTTTATCGTCGGATCGATAAAGAGGACCGCATCTTCCAGATAACGTTTTATTTCTGCATTTTCTGAAGCAACGAAAGTATACGCGGTCAGGAGGGCAGCTTCGGAGCTCGAGGGTTCATTCCCGTGAACATTGTAGGCAAGGTTGATAAATACCGGTACATCGGCCGAGGCTAAGGTGGCCTGCTTCGGATCAGTAAAGGCAAGGTGCCGTTCTTTAAGTTCTTCGAGCCTGTTCAGATTCTGCGTTCTGGTGATAGTTAAAATAACGAGTTTACGCCCTTCGTAGGTTTGGCCGTACTCCATGAGCTGTGCCCTGTCTGAAAGCTCAGCCAGCTCTTCCAGATATGCTACAATCAGGTCGTGTCTTGTGTGTCTTTCCCCGATGCCATAACCCAGGAATTCTTCCGGGGATGGGATTTTAGGGTTAAATGGATGGAAGTTTTTAAAAAAGTAGTCCTGAGCCAATATGGAGGTTCCATAAAAGCATGCAATCAAAATAAATACAATTCGCATTTGTGTTGTGAGGTTTTCCGGTTAGAAGCCTTAAAGATAAATATAAAAAGATGAATGGCCTTCCCGAGCCGCCGAACAAGGTTTATACCACAGGATGGAACTTATGCTCGTCTACTTCGCGGAATTTAACGACATAATTGGTTCCTTTTTTTGAAAAGTCACGAACTATGGATCCCTTAAGTTGCCTTGTTAAGTTATAAATGAGCTTGAGACCGAGGGTTTTGGTGTTTTTAAAATTTTCCCGATCCGGGAATCCAACCCCGTTATCACCGATACGCAGTACATATTCCCTATCGTTTTCCTTTTTCAGTGCTATATAAATTTCACCACCGTCATCGTCGCGGATCCCGTATTTTAAGGCATTTGTTATAGTCTCATTTATCAGCAGCCCAAGGGGGATTGCAGTATCTATACCCAGTTCTATATCCGGAATGTCGATTGTTAGGTTGATATTGCTATCGGAGCCTTTTACCGAGCGAACCAGGTATTCGCCCAGTTCCTGCACATAAGACCTGTACTTAATCTTTGAAATATCATCCCTCATATACAGCATTTCATGCACCATGGCCATGGAGATTACGCGGTTCTGGCTACTTTTAATAAGGGTTCTGATCGATTCATCATTAATACTCCTCGACTGCAGACTAAGCAGGCTGGATACTGTTTGCAGGTTGTTTTTTACCCGGTGATGAACTTCCTTCAGCAAGGTTTCCTTTTCCATGATCTGATCCTCCAGTTCCATTTTGGTTTTATAGAGGTTGTGATGTGCACGCAACAGGCTTTTCCCTAAAACTCCGCCAAGCAGGTAGACGGAAAAAATTATGCTCATAAAGCTGAAAAAGTTCTGTGACCGGGCGGGCACCACATTCCTGGTAATGGAATATTCGGATATCCCCTGAAGATAAATCACGATAATAAGCAGCGTACTGATATAAAGGTAAATCTTGCCATACCTCCTTGTAGAAATATAACCTGCGAAAACCACAATGGCCAGGACAAAAATAAACGAGCTGTTAATCCCGCCGGTTAATAAGGTAATCACTAAAGCAGAAGCGAGGCCCAGAATAGACATCGCATTATAGGTAATTACCAGGTTTTTATGAGCCCGGTATAACAGGGTATTAAGAAAATTGATAAGGCCGAAGGCAAAAAAAACGTATGGAACAATTTCGGTGATGTCCAGGAACCAGAGGCAAATCGCCCCGAAGAGCAGGGCGAACAAAGAAGAATAGTAACTAACCCTTAGGGTTAGCTGGAAACTATCCTTAAGCCTGTCCTGGTCTAACCATGTCTTTAACATACTGGAGTATTTAAATAAGCCCCCTTTGTCTGGTTCCATTGTTATTCCGGATACTAAACCCAGAACAGTACAAGAGTATTGTAAAACTAACTATGTTTTACCATATATTCAAAGGGGAATTATATGGTGATCAACAATTTTAATCGGCCTGTACGCATCTTTACCGGGATGGTTCCGTGATTTAAAGGGGGGGGAATTCAGCAATTGTCAACCTCGTCTGGCCAATGGCACTAAATCCGTAAGCCCGGCAATCTGTACCGGCTTTTTCTGTTCTATACTCTTCCTCGCGGCTATACCGATCAGAACCGACATGGCGCCGTCCCGGGAACCTGCCGTATGTCCGTATGGATCCGGTGCCTGGGGGTTTCGGAACATTTTGTCCTGCAGCCGCTGGTCGCCACCGCCATGGCCACCTCTCTCCATAGGAACCTCAATAGTCTGGTGGTCTTTCCAGAGTTTATGCAGTATTATTGGTTCATTCATTGCGTCACTTTCACTGTCCTGTGAGAGCTCCATGGCATGTTTTTCGGCTTCCGAAATTTTCTGGTCCTTGTAGTAGGGAATGTCTGTCCATGCCTCAAGCCGGCCCTCCGTTCCGTTAAAAGCGGCTCTCCAGCCTTCCAGTGGGGAGTATGTGGTTAAGGAATAATTAAGTTGAACGTTATTCTGGTAACGCACCTGGGCCGACATTTTATCGTAAATATCAATCTCTTCCCTGAAAAGGCAGTTATCGCGGATATAACCGTCATGGTGTTCATGGTCTGCATATAAATTCTTCTCGAACGTATTGTCATTTATATTCCAATGGAAGCTGCAGTTGGAGGAATGTTCGCAATTTCTGCAGTTACTTCCGCGAAAGGGCCCGTTTTTACCATAAAACTCAAGGTCCCCATAGGCAAATACCTCAGCAGGTTCTGAATCGATCCACCAGTTGAGCAGGTCGAAATGGTGGGTGGCTTTATGTACCCAGAGGGAGCCGCTGTTTTCCAAGAGCCCGTGCCACCTCCTGAAATAACTTGCGCCATGGTAGGTATTCAGGTACCAGTGGAAATCAACCGACGTTATCCGCCCAATTGCATTTGATACCAGCAACTCTTTGATTTTGGTGCTATAAGGGCTCCAACGGTAATTAAACCCTACAATAAGGTTTTTCCCTGATCTGCGCTCCGCGTCAAGGATTGCCTGGCATTTGTCTGCATCGGTTGTCAATGGCTTCTCTGTGAGGACGTCGCAGCCCATATCGAGGGCCCCGATAATAAATTCGTGGTGCGTGGAATCCCTGGTGGTTACAATTAGCAGGTCGGGGCGTGCCTCCCTGATCATAGCCTCGAAATTATCAAAGAGCGGGCAATCTGTGCCTATGTATGACCGAGCGTATGCGAGGCGTCCTGGGTTATGGTCGTGCAAACCCACAAATTCCAGGATATCAGAATATTGATCAACCAGCCTCTTACCCCAGAAGGTGATACCCCTGATCCCTGTTCCCACCAGAGCGATTTTTAACTTGGCGGTGCCCCCGAAATCATAACGGCTGACGGGGAATGCCGTATATGCCGCCAGCATGCTTACAGATGTAAGAAAATTTCTTCTGGAGAGGTTCATTCAAACAGCTTGAGAGCTAAAGATATGGAATTCCCCGAAATAGCACAGCAGCCAAAAGGCTGCTGAGGTTTACTATACAGGATACACCAGGATACTATTCTTCAACTAACACCCATTCCCCCCTGTCAAGCAGGGGTTCTGCCTGTTTAAATTTCATGGATCTGCTCTCGCCCGACATCACATTTTTAATGGTCACGCGTTCGTTCCTGCCAATTTTCGGTTTCTCCCTTACAATGGTCTCGGTCACCTGCGGCCTCTGGCCCTGGGTCCTTCCGGCTGCCCTGCTCTGTGCTACCAGTTCATCGCTATTGGGAATTTCTTCCTTGGAGGTCTGCAATTTCTCTTTAGGCCTGCGTACCTGCCTGGCTTCGTGGATTTCCCGGGTGCCGGCAGAGGGTAATTCCCCTTTGAAAAGGAAGGATACAACATCCTTATTTACCTTTTCAATAATTCCTTTAAACAGCTCAAAGGCTTCAAATTTATAGATCAGCAAGGGGTCTTTCTGTTCATGAACAGCCAGCTGCACAGATTGTTTCAGTTCATCCATTTTTCTCAAATGGGTCTTCCAGGCATCATCTATAATTGCGAGGGTAATGTTTTTCTCAAAGTCGGTGATCAGCTGCTTTCCTTCACTTTCATAAGCTTCTTTCAGGTTGGTCACCACATTCAGGGTCTTAATCCCATCGGTAAAGGGAACAACAATTCGCTCAAAGGAATTGGCATTATCCTCGTATACTTTTTTTATCACCGGATAGGCGGAAGCCATACTGCGATCTATCTTGTTCACATAGGTTTTCTGCGCTTCTTCATAAAGACGAAGTGCTATTGCATGGAAGTCCATCCTGGCAAATTCCTCTTCAGATATTGGGGCGGTTAGGGAAAAATACTTAATAAGCTCGAATTCAAAATTCTTGTAATCATTTGCCACCTTATTGGTCTCTGCGATGAGTTCGCAGGTATCGTAAATCATATTGGCGATGTCGACCT